>JAFGIQ010000323.1 GCA_016929575.1 candidate division FCPU426 bacterium | reverse complement strand
GCAACCGTGTCAAAACCCGGATCAGGTTCCACCCCCGGAAAATGCACCCAGGCCACGCCCGCCTCCGCCAGGGCCCGGCAGACATCCTCCAGGGAACCGTTTTCTGCCGCCGAGGCCTTGCCGGTGACCAGCAAGGCCTTTTTTCCCAAAAACGGAAAAAGGCCGGCCTGACGCTGCAGGCAGCCTGCGCCGAAAAATATCCTGGTGGGCAAAGTACAGTCAAATTGCATCATTATTCAGCCCGGGAATCCTGAAGCTCGGTCACGTGCCGAAAACCCCGGATAATGTAATCCAGGCCGGAAAGGGCGGTGACCAAAGCGACCACATAGGCAAAATATAACACCACCTGCGCGCCCGCCGCGGTTAAAAGGCTGAGCAGCACCCCTCCCACGCATACAGATTGCAGAAAAGTCGTTGCCTTTCCGAGCGGACGCACTTTTATTTGCGCTGATTTCCAATTCAGGTAAATGAGCAGGTATCCCAGGGCGATGATCACATCACGCGAAACCACCACGACGGTAATCCACACCGGCAAAGCCCCGAGCACGGGCAGCATGATAAAAGCAGAGGCCAAAAGCAATTTATCCGCAGTAGGATCCAGAAAGCGCCCCAAGGTCGTCACCCGGGTTCTGCGGGCCACAAAACCATCCAGAATGTCCGTGATGGCGGCCAGGATAAATGACGCCAGGGCGATGTCGACCCGCCGGTAAATCAACGCCGCCACAAACACCGGAATCAGCATAATTCTGAGTAAAGTAAGCCAATTGGCGATGGACATAAACGTCACCCGCTTGCATTCCAGGGCGTTGCCAAAATGCGGGTTGCTCCTTTGAATTTGTTTTTCCAGGCCCGCAGCAGAGGCCGGCGAATCTCCGGGTAAAAGGTCAAACGCAGCAGTTCCTGACGGTCCACCCAGCGGGCCTCACGCAAACGCCGGTCCGGATGCAGTTTCAGGCGGCCCCCCCGGATATGGACCAAAAAGGTGAAATTGACTATGTGCCGCCGGCCGGAAGGCTCTATGGATTCATTGATGAAAAGCAAGGGCCCGACTCCGACATCCAAAGACAGCTCTTCTGCAAACTCCCGCGTGAGACCTGCCGTGCATGTCTCCCCCCACTCCAAGCCTCCTCCGGGAAGAAGATAATACTCGCGTCCCGCCCGCCGGTGTTTCACCAGCAGGATTTTTCCGCCCGCAACCGCCATCCCGGCCACACGGATGCGTGGCATCCTTTTTTTTCCGGATTTCATATCAACTTTCCCTGCTCCAGGGCGGGAGCCTCCCGCCCTATATGCTTGCAGCCCAAAGCGGTGATTTTACGGCCGTTCGGCGTGCGTTGCAAAAACCCAATTTGTATTAAAAAAGGCTCATAGACGTCTTCCAGGGTTTCGGTCTCTTCACCCAAGGCCACGGCCAACGTGTCGATGCCCACCGGCCCGCCCCGGAAATGGTCGACAATCACCGTCAGCAAGCGCCGGTCCATCTGGTCCAACCCCTCGCTGTCTATCTCCATCATGTCCAGGGCACGGGCGGACACGCCGGCATCCACGCAGGCTTCCTGGTGCACCTGGGCAAAATCGCGCACCCGCTTTAAAAGGCGGTTGGCAATGCGCGGCGTGCCTCGTGACCGCCGGGCGATTTCCATGGCGCCCAACGGATGCAGGTTGAGTTTAAAGTGCGAGGCCGAACGCATGACAATGGTTTGCAGGTCGGCGACCGAATAAAAATCCAGCCGGTGGCATACGCCAAAACGCTCGCGCAAGGGTCCGGTGATCAGTCCCGCCCTGGTGGTGGCGCCAATCAGGGTAAAGCGCGGCAGGTCCAGCCGGATAGAACGCGCGCTCGGACCTTTGCCGATCATAATATCGAGGGCAAAATCCTCCAAGGCCGGATAGAGTATTTCTTCCACCGACCGGTGCAAGCGATGGATCTCGTCGATAAACAGGACATCATGCGATTGCAGATTGGTGAGGATGGCCGCCAAATCACCCGGACGTTCAATCGCCGGGCCCGAGGTCACTTTGATATGCACTCCCATTTCATGCGCCATGATCATCGACAAAGTGGTTTTACCCAGCCCCGGCGGCCCGAGAAAAAGCACATGGTCCAAAGGCTCCTGCCGCTCCCGGGCGGCTTGAATGAATATTTTCAGGGCCGGGATGGTCTTCGGCTGCCCCACAAACTCATCCAAGCGGCCGGGACGCAATGAGGCCTCATGGCCCGTTTCCTCCTCGCTGGATGTCCTGGCGAGCATTTCCCGTTTGTTTGTATCTTCACTTCCGTTGTTTGGCAAATCCCGTCTCCCTCAGGTTGACTGTTTCCATTCTTTGCCTGCCCGGCACTGCTCCGGACCGCCGGGAATTATAAAACTTTTAAGGCGCGCCGCACAAATTCCGCCACCCGGTCCTGGTCTTCCGCAGCAGGCGGTAATTCCTGATCCACCACTTTTTGCAGGGCTGCCCGCGCCTGCAGGCTTGAATATCCCAGGGTCAACAAGGCTTCCAACGCCTCGCCCAGGGCATCCCTTTCCGCCATTTTTGCCGCCAATAAAGGAGCGGCATGGACTTTCTCCAGTTTGTCCTTCAATTCCAGCAGCAAACGTTCCGCCGTTTTCCGGCCGATGCCCGGGATTCCGGAAAAAGCCGCAATATCCTGTTTGGCCACAGCTTCCTCCAGCTGCGCCTGCGTCATCCCGGAAAGAACGGCAAGAGCCGATTTGGGCCCCACATTGGCCACGCCTAACAGTGTTTTAAACAACCGCCGGTCAGATGCCTGCAAAAATCCATAGAGTTGCTGCCCGTCTTCACGCTGCACATGCCAAGTGTAAATCGTGGCCGGCTGGCCGGCGCCGGGCAGGCGCTGAATATCAGGGGTGGGCATACTGACTTCATACCCCACGCCATTGACATCAAGCAGGCAGGTATTCTCGTTTTTGTTTTCCACGATCCCTTTAAGGAAGGCGATCATTTTTCCCCCGCACGCTTTTCCCGCCGGCTGCGTGAGCGGCGGCAAATACTGATACCATCAGGATTTGACCTGGCACCGGCATGGTATTGTTTTTCCGTCCAAACCGGTTCCCCGGCTGTCATCGCGTTTAAAACACTGCGTTTGTGCTTGTATTCAACAATACTTGCGCCGGGCACGGCAGTTGGCATGGCAAATGGCAACAGCCAAGGCATCCGCAACATCATCCGGTTTGGGAACAGCCTGCAAACCAAGCAGTATCTGCACCATCCGCTGTATTTGCGGTTTGGCGGCCGCCCCATAGCCTGTCACCGCCATTTTCACTTCCACTGGCTTGTATTCAAAAACCGCAATCTTTTTTTGCGAGCAGGTCAGGATGATAACGCCCCGCGCCTGACCGACATCAATTCCGGTCTTGACATTTTTCGTAAAAAACAACTGCTCAACCGCCGCTTCCTCAGGTGCATGCCTGCCGATGATCTTATGTAATTGTTCATGCAAATGCACCAGCCTTTCGGGAAAATGACCGCCGGCCGGTGTTTCAATTACTCCGCATTCCAGCAACTGCAAATGGTTGCCGTCAATACCGATGATACCCCACCCGCAGCGTCCATATCCAGGATCAATGCCGAGCACCTTGAGCACTGTTTTCACCAGTCTTTTTCTTCCTGGCCCCAGGCGGAATTAAACTGATCTTTGTTATTTTGATTCCGCTGTTGTTTTTGCCGCTGTTGGTTACGATCCTGCTGATCCGCCTGGTCCAATTTATCCTGCATTTCCGGAGGCAAAGGTGGCGGCGGCTGCTGCTGCG
>JAFGIQ010000322.1 GCA_016929575.1 candidate division FCPU426 bacterium | reverse complement strand
CATCAGACCCAGGCAACCCTGCGCGACACGTATTGGCGCAACCTCCTGCGGCGCAGCCAGGAGCCTGAATTGGCGCCCATGCCCGCAAAACCGGAGTTCACCGCCTGGCTGAAACAAAAAGGAATGGGGCAGTCCATGCAGGAGTATGTTGCCAGGCAAAAAGACAATGTAAACATCACCCAGGCGCAAATCCTCAGCCTGGCCATGAATCTGCTGCCCGCCGGACTGCTGCAGGACCTGCGCCAGAGCCTGGATGTAAAATCCGCGGATTGGCTCAACAAAGAGGCCGGAGTGCAAACCCTGCTGAATGCCCTGGAGGCTTTGGACCCCGGGCAGCATCCGTATCTGCAGGCGCTGCAAACCCTGCTGCAGCAGGCCAAAAAGCTGCCGGACCTGGAACAGCAAGTGGTGGTCAAAGGCATCTTGTCCAATGTGACCGGGTTGCGTTCAGGCCGGAAAGTTTCCCTGGCAGCAGCGCAGCCGGCTGCGCATATCCAGACAGTACGCGTCATGGGCCTGCCGGAGGCAGAAACCGGAGCGCTCATTGCTTTGCTGGCAGCCATGAGGCCTGGCCTGCCCGAGGCAGAAGCTCAGGTGCTGGATGCAGTGATACAGGCCATGCAATCCGCTGCCGGCCGTCCCTTGGACAGCCTGCATGCAGTGGCAGCGGATAGGAAAACCCGGCAGCTGCTGGCCGGCGCCCTGGCCCAGTTGCCGTCCAGCACTGTTGCCCAAGCCGGAAGGGATTTTCAACAGGCAGTATACAGCGTGGCGGTCGGAGTTCAGGAAGTGGTGCTGCCGGGCGGGGCAGTATCCCTTCCTTACGTAGGGGAGATCCCTTCCGAACAGGAGCCGGCGCAGGTGGAGCAACAAGCCTGCGACGGAGCCTTTGCCGAAGGCACGGCAGCACGCCTGTTTGTCAAGCGCGCGGAAAAACCGGGACGCTTCCGAAATGTGCTGTCGCCGGTCCTGGGCAGGATTCTGAAGCGCGTCGGCATGCTTTTGCCTGATGTATTCGGCCTGCGGATTGCATTCAACACCTGGCTGCTGAGGATGAATCCAGGACAGGTGATGGCAGAAAGCCTGGCGCTCTTGCCCGCAGGTCTGCGGCAGGCGGAAGTGGTGCAGGCCATCCAGGAGATTGACATGCAAGGCGGCGACCCACTGGCGGTCGCCTATCGCCAGCTGGGCAAGCAGCCGTCGCCTTTTGCCCGGCAGCGCCTGGCGAAAATCCTCCTGCATATGGTGCGCATGCAAATGGAAAAGCGCGGGCAAGCACCGGCGCTTGCCGCCGAGGCGCGCGACCGGGCCGAACTCACAGACTGGCTGGCCCTGAGCCAGTTGCTGGAAAACCTGGGTTGCCTGCCGCTGGCGCCCATTGCCAAAGCCGACAAAATCACGGGGAAGGCATTGTGGGCTCCATTCCCGGCCGAGCTGGTTGAAAAAGGAATCTCCCTGCCCGTGGTTTTATTCAATGTCCAGGGAGGCAAAGGCGCCCTGGGTTTTGCCACCCAGAATTTGGATCGCCATCCGGCCATCAGCCTGGATGAAAGAGTGCTCCGCTTGTTCCTGCGCCGGGGCTTGATGCGGTTTAGCGCAGCAGCATAAAAACAATGACAAATTTCCTTTATTAGGCAACAATACCATCAATCCAGGGGGCAATCCCTTCCCGGTGATGCCCTTGCGTCCACAGCCGTTTCCATGATGCCGAGTGTCTGTCAAGAGCCACCACGGAATATAGAGGATAGAAAAAACAAGCGAGGAGGCAAAAAAGCATGAAGTGCAGATACGCATTATGCCTGGGAGCAGCAGCTTTGCTGGCCGGGTTGTCTGCTTGTTCCCGGGGCCCGGACGCACCGGCGGTCACGATTGTTTTTTGGGAATGGTGGGCTGACCAGCAGCAGCATTATGAAACCATGGCCCGGGCCTATGAAGCCAAAACCGGAGTGGCCATCCGGTTTGACCTCTCCTCGCCTGAAGGCAGCGTCTATTTCAACAAGCTGCAGGCGGCGGCACAGGCAGACACGCTGCCGGACATCATCGGTTTAAACGGCGGCGGGGAACTGCTGGCCAGGTACATCAAGGCGGATAAAATCCATCCGCTCACGGACTTGCTCACACAAGACCAGGGAAAATGGAAGAACGACTTTTGGCCTGAAGCCGTGCGCCCCTTTTATTATGCGCCCTGCAATGCCTACGGCGTGGCCCCGGACACCTATTGGGGCCTGCCGATCACCGTGATGAACATTCAAATCTTTTATCACCGGGACCTGTTTACACAAGCGGGTTTGGATCCTGACCGGCCGCCCGTGACCTGGAGCGACTGGCTGGCTTGCGCGGACAAGTTGAAAGCCGCCGGCCTGGCGCCCATGATTATTGGTTTGGGCGACCTCTGGCTTGACTACACACTTTTCATCCAATATGCCTGGCCGTATCTGGGCAAGGACAACATGGAAAAATTATTCGCCGGGGAACTGCCCTACACCCATGACGGCTGCCTGCGGGCCATGGAGCGATTGCAGGAACTGGGCGCGCGGCGCCTGCTCTACCCGGGATGCATCTCCATGGCCAACAAGGAGGCGGAAATAAATTTTGCCAACCGCAAGGCGGCCATGATGATGAACGGATCCTGGGGCGTGAATGTATACCAGGAGTTGAATCCAAATTTGGATTTGGGTGTGTTTCGTTTTCCCAAGCCGCCGGATGCAGAATATCCCATGTACCTGATAGGCGGGGTGGGCAAGGCCTGCGCCATCGCCAGGAAAACCAGGCAGCCGGAGGAAGCGGTGCGGTTTTTACAATGGTTCCTGGCCGAGGAGCAGCAAAGCTGGCTGGCTGCGGAAGGCAATCAAATTCCGGCCAATATCAGGGCCGCGCGCAAGGTCAAGCCCGGGCTCAAGCCTTTTGCAGACGGCCTGGGCGATCTGGCGCCGGTACTGGGCATCGAGGAGCTGCGGGAGATACAGGAGGAGATTTCCAAAGGCGTGCAAACCTTGCTGCTGGGGGAGGAAACGCCGGCAGAGGTTTTAAAAAGGATACAGGTGGAAAAAGCGCGGCGGAAACGGTTTTAATATGCAACCGCGAATTCTCCGACCTTGAGGCCGCGGATGATCCGCGCCAACCCTGTCCAGGCTTGTTTAAAATGGGCACAGGAACAAAATAGCACAGCAGTGAAATTCCCGGCCCCCCTGACTATATGACCGGTCTGTTAAACGCGGAAAATTTATTTGTAGCCACTGGCTGAATCTTCCGCTATTATCATAGTGATTCTGCAGGCAAATCAAGATTATCGCAGCCGTACGCCGGGCTGTTTTTATCGCCCGGCAGGTTCAGGTGAAAAGCGTGAAAAGCAATCGCATTCTTTTCTTGGGGGCGCTTTGCGCTGTCTGTGTTTTCAGCCGGCTGCAGGCTGCGGCCGAAGAGCCGCCGGCGACGTCCTGGGAAAGCCAAAAAACCAAGCGCACCTACAGCTCCACCGACGAAACCCAAAAATATCTGGAACAGCAAGTGCTGGAAAACCGGGAGGATGCGGGCGTTGAACTGATGACCGAGCCCATGCCTGAAATGCGGGAGGAAGCCGGCGCAGAGGAAAAACGCCCGGCATTGGCCCCAACCCGGTCCGTCCATCCCCAGACCGGGCCAGTGAAGCGCTACGGGTATCAACCGGCCCAGGAGCCGCTGCCGGTGGTGAATACTAAAAAGCGGTATTTCAGCCAACCCGGCATCCAAGAGGAGGAGCAGCCGGAAAGTTTTGAGGAAACCGAGTTTCGCACCCAACCGCTTTTTGGACAGGAAACGACGCTGTTGCCGGAGGGCAGGGAAATATACTCGCTGAAAGCGGAGCTGGACCAGGCGCGCGTGCATTTGGACGAAAGTTTTACCCTGACCCTGGAAGCCGTGGTTGCAGACCTGCAGCATCTGGCGCCTTTCTCACTCCCGGCCTATAATGATTTTACCCTCATCAATGAATCACAATCTGAAAGCAACACCACCATCAATGGCCGCGTCTATTGGGTCAGGACCAGGCAATATGTCTTTGTCGCCAAACATCCGGGTGAATACACCATTTCTTCCTTGAGCATTTTTTATGCGGGAAAAAGGCATTATACCCGCAAATTGCAGATCACGGTGGAGGGTTCCCGCTCGGGCGTCAGTTATACCAAACCCGCCGGCCGCGCCGCCTACCGGCAGGATGGGTATGTTCCCGGAGCCCCGGAGGTCGGCAGCGGCAAAGAGGAAAACGTGGAATTCTTCGCCGAGGTAAGCCCCCAGCGCGTATACATCAATCAACAGGCGATCTATACGGTACGCCTGCAATACACCAGCGACGAGCAGACCGCGCTTTCATACCGCCCCCCGGCGTTGACGGGTTTTTTGACCGAAGAGCTGCCGGAATCCAAATCCGAAGACAGGGTTTCCGGCGCCAAGCAAAGTTATATTGAAAAGCAGTTCAGACTGGCGCTTTTTCCCGTGCGTTCCGGAGCTTTGCAGATCAATGTCGCGGAGGCGGTCATTACCAAAAAATCCCAAAGCAAAAATTATGTCACCGAGCCCATGATGCTGGAGGTCAGGCCGCTGCCCGATGACCCCCAGCCGCTGCCGGTCGGAAACAGCGGCGCGCTGGTGGGCCAATACCAGCTGACAGCCGCGCTGGATACGGCGGAGACAGAGATGCAGACGCCCGTCCGTTTGACGGTGGTGGTTTCCGGCAACGGCAACCTGCGGGGCGCGGCCGAGCCTTTTTTGACCGAGGCCGGGCAGCACCGCATTTATCTGGAGGACAAGCAGGAGCGGGTACAGGCCAAAAAAGAAGGCGTCCGGGGCGAACGCGTGTATAAATACCTCGTGGTTTTTGACAAACCTGGCACCATGCGGCTGGGAGAGGCCCTCATGCGGTTTTTTGATCCGGAAACAGAAAGCTGGCAAACAACAGGCGCCCGCATCCCGGCCGTGCGGGTGGCGCAGCGCGCACACCAACCGCTGCCGGTGCAGGTACAGGGAAAAAGCGAGCAACCGCTGAATATCAGGCCCTATCACAGCGGCGCGGCGGTATTGCGCACCTACAAACCCTATGCCGCGGTTACGCCGCTTTTTTGGGTTTTCCAGGCCATGGGACCAACTCTTTTGGGATTGGTTTTACTGGGCAAACGCTGGCGGGCGCACCTGCTGCGGGATGCAGAAGTCAACCGGATCAGGCGGGCGTACGCCACCGCCAAAAAATCGCTCCGCCAGATGAAGCGCAGCATGCGCAAACGGGAGGACAAGATATTTTACAACGGCCTGGCCAAAACCGCCTCCGATTATTTGGCCACCAAATTCGAAATACCCAACGTCTACATCGGCACCGAGCGGCTGCCGGAGTATTTCGAACACTACCAGGTGCCGGTCAAACTGCAGCAACGGTGGAAAGCGGCCCTGACCGCATGCGAATATGTGCGGTACGCAGCCGTGGTCCTGCCGGACAAGGACATGTGGGTACTGTACCGCGACGTGAAGGTCGCCATTGATGATTTTGAAAAATACTGGAATCAGCGCCAGCGCAATAAAAGCGGCGCAACGCAGACCGCGGCCGGCCTGCTGCTGCTTTTCTCCTGGCTGGGCGCAGGCATCGCCGGGGCGGGCGATGCCGAGGTGCATTTTTGGCGCGCCACCACGCTCGCTGAAAAAGCGGAGTACACTGCAGCCGAACAGGAATTCCGCCTGGTGATCGGCATGCAGGTGGAAGATGCCGATGTGTATTACAATTTGGGCAACGCCTATTTGCAGCAAGGCAAGCTCGGCGCGGCGGTTTTGGCCTATCAGCGCGGGCTGCGCCTTGCTCCCCGGAATGCGGATTTGAAATATAACCTGCGGCAGGCCGAAGTGTTGGTGGACAACAAACGCGCCACACCCGCGCATCCGGACAAGGAAAACATGATTGCCGCCGTCTATCAGGGCCTGACCGCCAATGAGGCGGTTTGGCTGGCGTCCTTTTTTTATTTTATTGCCGTCCTGATCGGGATGCTGGTACTATTGGATGCGGCAAGATTCGGCCGCTTGCGGGCCGCGATCTTCCTCTGCGCAGCCTTGGCCGCGGGATTGGCGCTCTGGAGCCTGTTGCGGCAGTTTGAACCGCGCTGGCGGAAGCAGGCGGTGGTAATGATGAGCCAGGCGGAAACCTACAACCGGCCGTATGCCAATGCGGAAATATTGTTCACCATACCCGAAGGCACATGTGTGCTTGTCAAAAGCGAGGAAGAAGCCTGGATAGAGGTTGTGGATCCCTTGGGCCGGCGGGGCTGGACCAAGCGCAGCCTGTTGGGTTTTATTGAATAGGAGGAGGACATGCTGAACAAAAACATCCAGACCGGATTGCTCCAGGTGGCGGAGCGCATGATTCTGGCCGCCACCACCGCACCCAAAGGCCGGGGAGTGGATAATTTGGAAATGGCCATCCTGGAACGCCCGGACATAGAAGTGCTGGCAGCTGAAATGGAACGCCTGGGCCAGGAGCATGAAGCCCCGGTTTTTGTCCGGGACGCAGCCAACCTGCGGGAGCAGGTGCACATCGCCGTATTGATAGGCACCAAAGTGGAGCCGCTGGGTTTGAAATATTGCGGGCTGTGCGGTTTTCCGGATTGCGCGGCCAACCGCGCGGCCCGAGGGATATGCGCTTTTAATACGGGGGATTTGGGCATCGCCATGGGTTCGGCGGTGTCAGTGGCTGCGCGTTGCCATGCGGACAACCGCGTGATGTACACGCTGGGCATGGCCGCCTTGTCTTTGCGATTGTTGGGGGAAGAAGTAAAAATCGCCTATGGCATTCCCCTGACCGCCACGGGAAAAAACCCGTTTTTTGACCGGAAATAATAGTGAAAAAAAAGCCATAGCTGTCCGATATGGAAATGGCTGGCAAGAGAAAAAAACCCCCTTGCCCGTTTTTTCCAAACGGTATTCATGTAACGTCATTCCGGAT
>JAFGIQ010000032.1 GCA_016929575.1 candidate division FCPU426 bacterium | reverse complement strand
GCCGCCACTGCCACTACAAAGACGGCAAACATCTGTCCCGCAGGATCGTTGAGAAACCGGCTGCAGGCGGTGAAATTCAAGGCCACGGCCAGCATGATCAATTCGATGGCCAGCAACAAGGCCACGGCATTGCGCCGGGTAAATATCCCATAGAGGCTTACGGCAAACAGAAGGCCGGAGACAACCAAGTAATGATACAGCGTCATGTCGGACTAATCCTCCTTGCCCTTGGAGACCACAATGGCCCCCACCATGGCAGCCAACAACAAAACCGAGACCAGTTCAAACGGCAGGACGAATTCCGTCAGCAGGAGCCGTCCTATCTGTTCGACCGTCATTTCGAAAAGCGGCAGCTCCCTTGCCGGCGGCTGGATCAGCAGCACGCCGCTGATCAAGAGAAAAAAAGCCAGGGCCGTTGCCGCGCCCAAGGGTTTGAGTTCATTGCTGGCGGGAACCAGCGGTTGGTCAAAATGACCTGTCAGCATGACCGCAAATACGCCGATGACAACCACGGCGCCGATATACACCAGGATCAGCACCAAGGCCAGGAATTCAGCGGCCAGGGTCAGCATCAATCCCGCCACCGCCAGGCTTGACACCGCCAAGGCCAGCACTGCATGCAATAAGTTCCTGGTTGTGACCACAACCAGCCCGCTGACAAAGGCCAGGGCGCTTAAAAGATAAAAACCGATGATGGTCGACATCCGTCAACCGCCCTCCTTGACATGTGCCTGGCCACTGCCGGCGGCGGGGGGCAATTCCGCCCGGTAGGATAACCCGCCGCGCCAGGCCGGATGGAAAGGTATTTTTTCTTCCTGCAGGTGCAGGGTCAATCGGTTCCGGTCGTACGCCGCCAGTTCGTGTGCATGGGACATGCGCAAGGCGTCGAAAGGACACGCTTCCACACACAGCCCGCAGAAAGTGCAGCGCTCCAACGCGTATAAAAAATCCACCAACGCGCGTTTATTATCGTCCCCGGTTTTAAATGTGATGGCGATGGTCCCGTTCGGACAAGCCCGCTGGCACATCAGGCAGGAGGTGCACTTGTGCCGTCCTTCCCTGGTGCGCGGCAGGACCAGGCGTCCGCGCGAACGCTGAGGCCAGATCAGCCGCTCTTTCGGGTATTGCACGGTGCAGGGCTTGCGGAACAATTGTCCCAAGGTTACAGCCAGGCCCTGTCCCAATCCCATGACCACCTGCCAAGATGAAAACAAAATACGCCGCATGTCCGGTGCCCTTTTCCCCGGGATTTTCCTCCCCGGTCCATTTAGAGCCACATCAGCATTAAAGCCGTGCCGATGATATTCAAAAAAGCCAGGGGTGTTAAAATCTTCCACCCCAGATTCATCAACTGGTCCGCACGCAACCGCGGAAAAGTCCAGCGGAACCAGAAAAATAAAAACAGCATGCCGCCGGTTTTAATGAAAAACCAACACCATCCCGGTAAAACCGGCCCGCGCCACCCGCCTAAAAACAACGTCGCCGCCAAGGCGGAAAAGACGAACATTTTCACGTACTCGGCCAAGAAAAAATAGGCAAACCGTATGCCGCCATATTCCGTATGAAAGCCGGCCGTCAGTTCAGACTCCGCTTCCGGAATATCAAAAGGATTGCGATTGGTCTCCGCCACGGCGGCGATCAAAAAAACGATAAAAGCAACCGGCTGGTAAAGCACGAAGGGGACCGTTTGGGCGGCAACCAACTGCTGCAGATCCAGGCTTCGTCCCAGCATCACAATCCCCAGCAGCGAAAGCACCAGCGGCACTTCATAACTGATCATTTGGGCCGCGCTGCGCAGTCCTCCCAGCAGGGAGTATTTATTCCCCGAACCCCATCCGGCCATGAGAATACCGACAACTCCGGGTGTCCCCGCCGCCAGGATATAAATCACCCCTACGTTCAAGTGGACGGGAAGCACCCCTTTGTCCAGGGGCAGGGCGAGCAAGGCCAAAAAGCCGGCCAAAAAAACCACATAGGGCGCCGCCCGGTACACGCACCGGTCCGCCTGCGCGGGAACCTCGCTCTCCTTGAAAATCAGCTTGATGGTGTCCGCCACCACCTGCAATACTCCGTGCCAGCCCACGCGCATGGGGCCCAACCGGTCCTGCATATGTCCGGCTATTTTTCTTTCTGCATACACCAGCACCATGACCAGCACGGCGCAAAAGGCAAACAGGGAAAATATCTCCATCACTGTCCCCAGCCAGTCGCCCCACACTGCCGGCAGGCCGGCCCAGACTGCGAGCTGTTGTAAACCCCCGCGCAGCCAAAGGACAAGCTGTGCAGGTTCCGCTATATATGTCATCGGTCGACCTCTGGCACAATGAAATCAATACTGCCGATGATGGCCACCACGTCCGCCATCTGCACGCCCGGTAAAATGGCCGGCAGCACGGAGAGATTGGCGAAACTGGGAACCCTGATCCGGCAACGGGCGGGTTTGCTGCCGCCGTCGGACACCAGGTAAAATCCCTGTACCCCGCGCGAGGATTCCAGCCGCAGGTAGGCCTCTCCTGCCGGCGGTTTGAAAACACGTGGCGCTTTTCCCATGATCTCTCCCTCCGGCACTCCTTCCAGGGACTGGGCAATGATACGGGCGCTTTGACGCATTTCCTCCAGGCGGACGCGGTAGCGCGCCAAGGCGTCTCCTTGCGGTTGCGTGCAAACGTCGAAATCAAACTCGGGATACGCCGAATAAGGCGTTGAACGGCGCAAATCCAGCGCCACTCCGGAGCCGCGCAGGTTGGGTCCTGTCACCGCATGGGCATGTGCCAGTTCGGCCGGAAGCACGCCCACCCCCTGCATGCGGGCGATAAAAATCGGATTGTCCGACAATAACCGGTCGTACATGTCCGGCATGCGCTTGAAATGCTTTAAAAAGGCGCGGACACGATCAGCGAAGCCCGCCGGCAGATCCCGCGCCACCCCCCCGATGCGGCAGTAATTAAAAGTCATCCTCTGGCCGCAGAGCATGTCAAACAGATCCAGAATCATCTCCCTTTCCCGGAAGGTGTAGGTCAGGGGCGTAAAAGCTCCCACGTCCATGCCCATGGCGCCCAACCACACCAGATGGCTGGACAAACGGCAGAGTTCGCCGGCAAGCACCCGCAAATATTCCGCGCGGCGCGGCACCTCTATCTGGGCCAAAGCCTCGCAGGCCAGGCAATACCCCCATTCATTGAATATGGCGGAGAGGTAGTCCAGCCGGTCCGTCAAATACACATACTGGGTATACGTCATGGCTTCCGCCATTTTTTCAAAACCGCGGTGGATATACCCGATATCCGGTTGCGCCCAAACCACCCTTTCGCCGTCCAGCTTGAGGATGAGCCGCAGCGCGCCATGGGTACTGGGATGTTGCGGCCCCATATTGAGCGTAACCACGTCCGTATGCATGGCTTCCGGATGCGACTGGAGGTTGTCAACCCCTGGCAGGTGCGGCATTTTATTCCTCCGGACGTCTCAGCATGCGTGGATCCTGATAGTCTTTGCGCAACGGGTGCCCCTGCCAGTCCTCGGGCAGCAGAATCCGGCGCAGGTCAGGATGGCCGCTAAAACGGATCCCAAACATGTCGTATATTTCGCGTTCATACCACTCGGCGCTCCCGTACAGCCGCGACAAGGTCGGCACCACGGCGTCCGTGCCGGCCACGGAAAATTTAACCGTCATCCGCCGCAGCGGTTCAGCGGAAGCGGTCAGGTGCAATACCAATAGGAATGTCTCGCCTTGGTCCAGGGCGGTATAGTCTTCAAGGATATCAAAGGCAAAAGCGGCATTGCTTTTCAGCTGTGCACATACAGCCGCCGCTTCCATGCCGGCTGCAAGCGTGAGCTCCGGTCCAAACGCCGCTGCCGGCGTGACCGCCGCCTGTGGAAAGGCCCCCTGCAATTGATCGCTCAGCGGTGCGGGCGCATTCATGCTTTCACCTGGGGCCGGCGCCCGGGCAGGCGTTCCCGGAAAATTTTTTTCTCCAG
>JAFGIQ010000321.1 GCA_016929575.1 candidate division FCPU426 bacterium | reverse complement strand
TCCGGCATGCACCAGGCATTTTCCCCGCCAGATCCCTTTTTCCAGCACCCGGTGAATACCGGTAAGAGAACGTCCAAAAAGCCGGTCCCGTTCAGGATTGGAGTCAAAGGTGGGAATCTGCTGGCCATTGACAATGACAAAAAAGTAGCGCGGCGCTTTTTTGCGCAGCAGTCGGAAAACCTGCGGAATGCCCATTTTATCATTCTCATGTAAAAAAGCAAAGGTGGGTTTGTCCAGCACTTTCAAGCTGCTGAAATAAACCTTCGAGGCGAAATATTTCAGGCTGTTTTCCGGTTTGGACCTGGCAAAGGCAAATAGCTTCATTTGGGTTGGCTGCCTACATCCTTCGGCATTCCCTCCATCGTCGGCGTCCCTCAGTGCGCGGAAGGATCACTCGGCAAAAAAGGCGTTCATCATGATCTCCGGCTCCCCCTGGGGGAGAATGGTGACAACATCAAACCGGCACGCCGGCTCCCCGGCTGGATATTTTTTCATGAGGTAGTGGGCGGCCGTACGTGCTATGCGGCGTTGTTTGATCCGGTTGACCGCCTCCGCAGGACTGCCGAAGTCCGGCTTGGACCTGCTCTTCACTTCCACAAAACAGAGGGTGTCCCCCTGGCGGGCAATCACGTCTATCTCCCCGTAACGGCATTGATAATTACGGACCAAAACCTGGTATCCTTGAGCAACCAAAAAGTGGACAGCTTGTTCTTCAGCGGCAAGACCCCGTGATCTCATGAATCCTCGCCAACATACCCCGGGATTCCGGATTTTTCCCTCACGTCACCCGGATTTGCGGCAAGTGACATCCGCAATGCAGGCTTCCTCTCCTTCGTTTCCGGCCAATTCCGGATTCCCCTGTGGGGGGGAGGGAGTAAATACATCAAGCGTCATTTGGGGAATAGGGTCAAAGGTACGGCGGTGGATGTCGCAAATGCCATGGAGGCGGATCGCCTCCATGTGCTTGGCCGTCCCATAGCCCTTATGGCTGGCAAATCCCCAGTGGGGATAAATGTGGTCGTAATCCAGCATGATGCGGTCCCGGATTTCCTTGGCAATGATGCTGGCCGCAGCGATGGAAAGCGAATGCATTTCGCCGGAGACAATGGTCTTGGCTGCCGTGGCCCATGCGGGTGTGCGATTTCCGTCAATAAGAAGATAGTCGGGTTTGATCCGCAGGCTTTCCACCGCCCGGTGCATGGCGAGAAAAGTGGCCTGCAGGATATTGATGCGGTCTATGGTCTGCGCGTCCACTACACCCACCCCTATCTCACGGGCGCGCTCATGGAGCAGCATGAAAAATTCGCGGCGTTTTCCGGCAGTCAGTTTTTTGGAATCCGTAACACCTTCCAAGCCTGTAAGGTCGTCTGGCAGAATAACAGAGGCGGCCACTACAGGTCCGGCCAGGGGCCCGCGCCCGGCCTCATCCAATCCGGCCACAGCGTGAAACCCGTCCCCTTGGGCCCTTTTTTCGTACTGCAACCGGTCTAAAACAGCCTCAACCTTCATCTTGGTTTTACCATGCACCTTAGGCCTCGGTTGTTTGTTCTGCCTTTGCTTCCTCTGCTTTTTGTTCTTCCGCTTTTTTCGCTGCTGCCTGGGCGGCGGCTTCCAGAGCCGAGGCGGCCTGCAGGGCTTCCAATTCTTTTTGCTCGGCAGCCTGAATCTGCAGCATTTTTTCCCGGCGCATTTGCTTTATCTTGGCGTGTTTGCCGGTCTTGCCGCGGAGATAATACAATTTTGCACGGGCTACTTCCCCGCGCTTAACCACTTTCACTTCGTTGATTAAGGGTGAATGCACCAAAAATGTCCTCTCCACGCCCACGCCGGAGGCAATACGCCTGACTTTAAAGGACTCGTTGATGCCGTTGCCTTTGCGGCCGATGACAGTCCCTTCAAAAATCTGGATGCGTTCTTTTTCGCCTTCCTTTATTTTGAGGTAGACTTTAACCATATCCCCCGGGTCAAAACGCACCAGGCGTTTCTTTCTCAGATAGGCACGCTCGACATTGATACACGTTTCACCGATGTTCATGACTGCATCCTCCCGTCCTTCCTGCTTTTTCTGCTGGACCAGCCCTTTATTTTTTCCAGCTGCCCAAGATCATCAGGGCTTAAACAAGCATTTTTCAACAAATCCGGCCTGTACCGCCAGGTTCTGGCCAGCTGTTTTTCCCTGCGCCAGTTTTTCAGGCGTCCATGATCCCCCGAGAGTAAAAGTTCCGGAACCCGCCAGGTTTTGTACCGGGGAGGGCGGGTATAATGGGGGTAATCCAACAAGCCGTCTGAAAATGAATCCATGGTTGCCGAATCTTCGGCCCCCAAAACACCGGGCAGCAAGCGCACCACCGCATCCACCACTACCGCGGCCGCAGGCTCGCCCCCGGTTAAAACATAATCACCGATTGATATGGCTCCGGCGCAGAGTTTGTCTTCCACCCGCTGATCCACGCCTTCATAGCGCCCGCAGATCAGGGTAAACCGATCCTCCCGGGCCAATGCCTGCGCCAGTTCCTGATTAAAAACACGGCCGCTGGGCGCCAGTAAAAAGACCTTGCCGGTACCGCCCTTCCTTCGGACAGATGCCAAAGCACGGGCTACTGGTTCAATCTTCATGACCATGCCGCTGCCGCCGCCGTACGGTTTGTCATCCACTGTCCGGCGTCGATCCCGTGAAAAGTCGCGGATATTGACCAGGTGCGGTTCAAACAACCCCTTGGTCCTGGCGCGCTTAAGGATGGAATACGAAAAAGACGTTTCCAGCAATTCCGGAAAAATTGTCAAGATGTTGACCCTCAGCGGCCGCGGATGTTTTGCCATCAATATCCTTCCGGAACCCGCACGCGCATGCGCTTTTGGCCCAAATCAATCTCTACAATATATTCTTTCAACGCCGGCAGGAGCATTTCCTTTTGCTCCTCTCCCTGCACGACATAAATATCATTGGCGCCGGTCGAAATAACATCCCCTACACGGCCCAACCTGCGGCCATGCTCGTCTTCCACCATCAACCCGATGACATCATCAATATAATAGCGGCCTTGGGGCAGGACACCCCGCTGTTCAGCAGGTATAACCAAGTATCCATTTCGCAGTTCGGACACCGCTTCCCGCGTCTGCCGCTCATGAAAGCGAATCCAGTGAAAATGCCCGCCCGGCCTGAAAGCAGCCACTTTAAGCTTGCGCCGGCTGCCTTTTGCACCCATCCACCACACACTGTCAAGGGTCTCAAAACGGTCGGGTACATCGCTGAGGGAATAAAGCCTGATCTCCCCCTGCAATCCGTGCGGTGCCCCCAGCTTGCCAATGACAACCCAATCGTTTTTTTCCGCCGCAGGGCCGGAAGGCGCGGTCATTCCTGGACGATCAATGATACTTTGGTTTTGGTTTTGGTCGCAGCGGCGGTCAGCAATTGGCGAATGGCTTTCACTGTTTGCCCTTTTTGACCGATAATCCTGCCCAAATCCTCATTGGCCACTTTTAATTCCAGCACCATGCTGTCATTGAGCCTTTGTTCAGTCACCCGTACCGCTTCAGGATTCTCAACCAGCGACTTGGCCAAATACTCTATCAGCTGTTTCACGGCTTCAATCCCGCCCCCTTCAATTCCGCCGCTTTTTTCAAAATGCCCTGCTTTAAAAAAATCCTGCGGACGGTTACAGTAGGTTGGGCTCCGCGTGAAACCCACACGGCCGCTTTTTCCGCGTCGAGTTCCAACTTGACGGGTTTTTTCAAATTGTCATACGTGCCCAGTTGTTCAATGCAGCCTT
Source organism: candidate division FCPU426 bacterium (assembly GCA_016929575.1). Classification (GTDB taxonomy): domain Bacteria; phylum Oederibacteriota; class JAAXVQ01; order JAAXVQ01; family JAUVAV01; genus JAFGIQ01. The sequence goes on along the minus strand of JAFGIQ010000321.1, from coordinate 180 downwards.
TGGGTGCGCGCGAATCTGTAACAACGATGTGCCAAAACGGTTTATGGACTTTCCCGCGGCGTATTAATTTGATAATCGTGGCCATTCTTTTCCTCACCTCTGAATTTTTAAAGCACATGGTGCGCCATGTGCTTTGCCTTCTGGAGCCGATGACCAGACTTGAACTGGTGACCCACGGTT
>JAFGIQ010000031.1 GCA_016929575.1 candidate division FCPU426 bacterium | reverse complement strand
GAATGACGTTACATGAATACCGTTTGGAAAAAACGGGCAAGGGGGTTTTTTTCTCTTGCCAGCCATTTCCATATCGGACAGCAATGAGCATGATTTTTAGCTTAATATTAGTTTGAAGCCTCTGAAAAACTGATTGCCAACGGATGTTTGGGATGGGCATTCGCCGGACGGCCGCCATGGGGTGGGCGGCCTCGGCAGCGAAAAAGTAGCAATGCCAGTCTTTTTCGCTGAACGCCGTCTCATCCCCATCCCACACATCCATTCAGGCAGATGGCCATAAAACCTTTTTCAGAGGTTTCAGTTTGTTTTCGACTAGTCTGCTAAATGCCGTGAACCCATGGCGTAAAATAGTGTTCATTTTATGCCATTTTTCAGTGCGTGCTATTGGTGTAAGTGCCAGGTGGTGAATAAGAAAACGGAGTATTTTTTGGATGAACAGCCTATTGCTTGTTGACAGCGATGTGGAATCCCTTCGTGCATTAGCCCGTTTTTTACAGGCTGAAGGATTTTCAGTGGATCAGGCGTCCACACTGGAAGAGGCCAAAAAGTTCATTGTTCAGAATATGTACGCTGTTATTCTTGCCGGCTTGCAGGTGGTTGACGGAGGAGGCGAAGCCATAGTCGAGGCTATCAAGAAGCTGAGGCCGGAAACGCAGGTGATGGTCATAACGGGGGCGGCCACACTCGACTCTGCCATCGCGTGTATCCGGGCGGGCGCTGTGGATTATATAGTCAAACCATGCGCCAACCAACGATTATGCGACAGCATACGCAATGCCATGAATAAAAAAGCGCTTTCCCATGAAAATGTATTATTGCGCGGCCTCAATGACAGCAAGGATAAATTTCTCACGTTGGTGTCGCATGAGCTGCGCACGCCCTTGACCCTCATCTATGGATACCTGACCCTCTTCCAGCGCCAGACCGTGGGTTTGAATGCAGAGCAGGTCGATCTGCTGAAAATCGTCCTGAAGTCATGCAAGCAATTGAATGATATTGTCAGCAATATTCAAACCATTACCCAGGCGGAGGCCGGCCAAACCATTCTGCACCTGCAAAAGGTATTGCCGCGCAAATTGTTGTCCGATGTTTTGGCAGAGGTAAAGGCAACGACATACCAGCGCCGTTTGAGCATGATTCTGGAGGAAGGCGCTGAAATACCCTCCGTTGAAGGCGACCCGATCCGTCTTTACCAGGTTGTTTCCGAACTGCTGTATAATGCAATCCGGAATACCCCGGATGGGGGGGAAATCATCCTGGGGGCAAGGCAGGAAGATGGCGCGGTGGTTTTATGGGTGCGCGACAACGGGATTGGCATTCCTGAAGAAGAACAAGGTAAAATATTCGAACCTTTTTATGAAGTGGCGGATGTCAAGCAGCACAGCAGCCATGCCTCGCGCTTTGGCGGCGGTGGTATTGGCATCGGCCTCACCCTGGTCAAACGCATTATTGAAGCGCATAATGGAAGCGTTCGTTTGGAATCTTTGCCGGGAAAAGGCACGTGTGTGGAGATTGTTCTGCCTATAAACAAAGGAATGCTGCCAAAGGATTTTGACAATACACTGACATCATAACAGCCATGCCGTATGCTGGCTGACGCTTAAAAAGCCCCCGCCGCATCACACCCCCAGCCCCTGCCGCCGGACCCTATACGGACGGGTCCGGATATAAAAACAGCCGTGAATATTCGTGGCGTCATTTCCAGACATGCTGGTATTATCCCGGCCTTGCCCTGGAAAGGAGAGGCAGCCCGACAAGAGGGAATTATCGATCCTGGTCAAAGTGCAGTACAGGGCCTTTTGTTTTGCCGACGGGATTCCTTCTGGGGATGAAAAGGCGCTGCGGGAATCATTGCAATCATCGGGCGGATATGTTTTAATATGCCTGTAACACATGCGTTTTTGTTGGCCTGCCTGTCAAAACCCTTGTTTACGAAGGTAACAATTGTGATTTACAGCGGCAGCCGCCGGCAGATAAAATCCTTTCGACACCGCGCGCCAACGGCAAACACTGCTTGCATTATGGAACCTGGGCCAAGTCATCCTGTTTTATGCATGAGACCGGTGATGTGCCGCGGCGGCAACACGGTTGCTGGTTATTGCTTGCAGGAATAATTTCATCAAGTAAAGAGGCATTGCCAGGCAGGCGGTTTTAAGGCAATGCCAACCAAGGCATACCCTTGGTTTTTGGGGGGAATGATGACGACTTCCTGCCGACAAAAAAGATGGCAGGCACAGGCCGCGCTGGCTGCCGGCATTTTAGGATTCCAATTTATTTGTGGCGCAGCCAAAACGGATGCTTATTTCACCAACCAATCCGCAACCGTGGTCATCGGCCAGCCGGACATGAACAGCAATGAAGCCAACAACGGCGGTGTGGGTCCAAACAGCCACCGCTATCCCTGGTCAGTGTCGTCCGACAATACCCGTTTGTTCATCGCGGATACCAACAACCATCGGATCTTGATTTACAATACCATTCCTGCCAGCAGCAACGCGCCCGCCAATGTAGTGGTCGGGCAGCCGGACATGAGCGGCAGCCAGTCCAACCAGGGCGGCGCAGCGGGCGCCAACACCCTCTCCTATCCCTGCGGGGCATTCAGCGACGGGACCAAATTATACGTCGCGGACACCAACAATCACCGGGTATTGATCTTCAATACGATCCCCGCTGCCAACAATGCGTCCGCCGACGTGGTGGTCGGCCAACCGGACATGGGCAGCAATGCGGCCAATCAGGGTGGAAGTGTGGCTGATATCACTCTCGACACCCCCTATAAAGTCATTGCCAGCGGATCCACTATGCTGGTGGCCGACATGTACAACCATCGTGTCTTGATCTATGACGGCATACCGACAACCAACAATATGCCGGCTGATCTAGTGATCGGACAGACCGACATGATCAGCAGTGATCCGGGCACCAGCAATTGGCAGTTGAGATATCCCTGCAGCATCTGTTCCGACGGGGTAAAACTGTACCTCGCCGATTATGGCAATCACCGGGTGCTCATTTATAATTCTGTCCCCGGAATCGACGGCGAGATTGCCGATGTAGTCATCGGCCAACCCGACTTTACCAGCAGCACGCCGAACAACGGCGGCATTGCCGCCAATACCCTTTACCATCCTGTGGGCGTGCAGGCATACAGCAACCGGTTGTTTATCTCTGATTACGACAACCACCGGGTTTTAATCTATAACAACATTCCCACGGGGGACTTTGCCGCTGCCCAAATGGTGATCGGCCAGCCGAACCCCAATACCAATCTGCCCAATCAGGGGGCGGGACCTCAGGCACACACCCTTGACAATCCCTCGGACCTCTGGGCCGGCAATGCCGGTTTGTGGATTTCGGAACGCAACAACCACCGCACGCTTTTTCACCGGGATGTCACGCCTACCGTCACTCCGACTGCCACGGGAACTGCCACCATCACCCCCACCATCACCACCACCCCGACCACTACTGTCATTGCCACCCTGACTCCCATCTTGACGCCTATGCCATATATTCTGCCCCGGGACAGGATGATCACCTATCCTTCGCCGGCAGCAGGTGATGTATTGTGGTTTTACTATTATGTTCAAGGTCCGGCCGGGGTGAAGATGGAAATTTTCAACATGCTTGGCGAACCCTGCCAGACGCTGGAAGAATCTATCCCGGATGCCGGCTACCATCGCACGCGCTGGAATATTGCCCGCGTTGCTCCGGGAATTTATTTTTGCCGGCTGACCCTGAAATATCCGGGAGGGTCCCGGACCTTGCCGGTGTATAAACTGATTATTGTTAAAAAATAGCTACAGACACTGCTGCCCAAATAATCAACCATGTTTTTTATGCACGTGAGAAACAAGGGCTTTGTCCGCGCTTTCACCGGCACTTTTTATGCGGTTTCAAATTGTTATTCCCGGACATTCGTGTTAGAATCGCGCGCATCACAGGATCAATCCCCGCCCGCGGGCTCGCAGGCGAGGCGCAGCCGGCGTCATGGCGGATACAAAAACAGCAGATGAAAAACATGCGGACAAGGCGATCATAGACATGGCTGTATACGATAATTTGGAATCCATCGCCGCAGTTATTTTTGACATGGACGGCGTCATTATCAACGGCATGCCTTATCATGCCCAGGCCTGGCAGGAGACCTTTGCCAGCGTGGGCCTTGACATCACCGCAGAAGAAGTCTACGAGCGGGAAGGCGAGGCCGGCCCGGCCGCAGTCGCGCATTTTCTGAAGGAACGGGGGATGGACGCTTCTTTGGACGAGGTGAGGGATTTAATCGGAAAAAAAGAACGGCGCTTTAAAGAGATTGCGAAAGTAGAGGTGTTTGAAGGAGTCCCGGAATTACTGCAAGCGCTGCGCCGGCAGGGAAAGCGCCTGGCTTTGGTGACAGGCACGGCGCGGCACGAGCTGGAGATCATTCTGCCGGTGGAAATCAAACAGCAATTCGAAATTATTATTACCGGCGACAGCGTGCAGCGGGGAAAACCAGATCCAGAACCATACCAGAAAGCGCTGGCTGCACTGGGTTTGACTCCGGAAAAGGCCCTGGTGATTGAAAACGCCCCGCTGGGAATTCAATCCGCCCGCGCGGCCGGGCTTGATTGCCTGGCGGTTGAAACCTCGCTGGCCTGCGAACGCCTGGGCGGGGCCAGACAGTGTTTCCCCAACCTGCCGGCT
>JAFGIQ010000030.1 GCA_016929575.1 candidate division FCPU426 bacterium | reverse complement strand
GCTTTCAGGCTCAAATTCCCCATCAAAGCCGGCGCGCCGAACGCCAAGCCGCGGAACATGGGCTCTTCCCAGAGGGGCGCGGTGTACACCTGCTCCTCGCCCAGGATCGAGGCGGGAACGCCGGCTGCCTGCCCTTTATCCTTTTCCCACAATACATATACTTCTTGGAAAGGGTAAGGCCTGGGAAGGTTGTTCCATTGAACCGCCTCCTTCAATCCCCTTTTGGTTGCAGCATATTTTTTCTCAATGATTCTGGCAATATCGCTCCGGTTGCTGGCGATATTCTTATCCGTAGGCAAATATACTTTCTCATATCCCCCGGCTTCAGCCACTGCCAGCAAAGCCTTTTCGATCGCAGGATAGACATCCTCGGCCTTGACTTGGGATAAAAACTCCACGCTCGGTTCGATGCCGGGCACAAACAGCACTTTTTTTCCATCCACTTTCTGCTCAAACAGGTGAACAAAGCCAACGGCTTTTTCCCCGGCCATATCCATCATGGCCAGCAGCGTGAACTCCGGTTTTTTCCACAGGTCCACATCAGGGGCAATGCATACTCCTGCATTCATCCCCCAGAGGCCGTAGGGAATGCCTTTGACCACCCGGAAGGCCAGCTCCACCTGGCCGGTTTTTTCCATCTCATACTTCCCCAGTTCGTTTTGGATCGATTGCAAAGGCCCGGCCAAAAGACTTTCCACAATATCCCCGTGCGTCATCCGCAGGCCGGCCGGTTCAAGGGCGGTTATAAAACCCGCCAGTTCCTGGTCCGATATTTCAGGCAACAGCGTGTCCTGTATCTCTGCGCGCGAATATTGATTCAGCATTTTGGCGACAGCCTGCCCCCGCCTGCTGGCATGGACTTTGGTCCATGCTGCTGTGAGGTGCCGCGCCAGCAAACGGGCATTGTCAATGGGTTTTTCGTTTTCCGATCTGGGCAGCTCCTCTGCCTTGAGCTCTTTGAGCACTTCCCGCGCCAGCACGCTCAAGTTGTCCTTGTCCATGAACAACCCTTCCAAAAGTTTGAGCCCCTGATAATCAGCGCGAATGGCGTCGATCTTTTCCCCCAACTGTTCAAAATGCCTCGCCCACCCGTAAAAATCCTCCAGGGCCGCCTGTCTTTTCCCGGCATCGGCAAAGTTGCGCAACCATGCCCGCACACTCGCTTTAAACCGCTGCCGGTCATTGTCAGCCGCCTGGCGTTGTTCCGCCGCCTTCATCCCTCTGTCCACATACCGCAAAGCATGAATGATCCCGCCGATCTTTCCGTCCGCATCATGTTCCTGCCCGGACTGCAGGCGGTATTCCATCAGCGCCATCGGCTGGCGCCCGCCCATCATGCGGTTTTGCAGGGGTGCGGGCACATGCCCGCGTAAATCACCCGCCTCACGGTATTTCTGCAGCAGGCTCTGGATCGCCCCCTTTTTCACAAACGACGCCCCCGAGCTGGGAATGGCCATCTGCATGCTCGCCACCACTGCTTCCGCTGCATCCGGGATGCCCTGGCTTTTAAAATATCCCTCCAGGGCTGCTATTTCCTGCTCTCCCACCTCGTCCGCGAGCACTTGCCGGACAAAGGTTTTGACCGGCTCCAGTGCGGCTTCTCCGTTTTGTTTGTACAAATGGTACAGGGCGGGGCTGAAACTGCGGGTCAGCCTGATGAATTCCAGTATGCCGGCCTGTTCGGCTTGTTCCAGGCCCGGAGAAACAATCCCCTGGCGCAAAGCCCCGGCAATCCCCTCCAACGCCTGCAGATTCAAGCGCGGCTCCTGGGCCATGACCTGCTGATAAAAATCCAGGGTGCAAAACAAATCCATGTTGAGCGCCGGGATCAGTTCCAGATACTGGTCATTGAACAATTCAATGAGCCGCGTCCGGTTGTAATCGTTGGCGGTTTTCAGGACCGCTTCAATGCGGGGCTTGAGACGCGTCCAGTTCGCCGCTACATAGCGATGCTCCTGCGCCTCGATCAGTCTTTGAAACATTTTATCAAAAACCAAAGGCGAAGCGTTCTTGCCCGATTTGCCCATGCCCACCAGATCCCTGCCTACCTGCCTCAGGGTGTCTTCATCAAAGATCAAATATCTGAGCACAGGCAGGGCCTGTGCGTACAAGCACCAGGCGTTATCTTTGTCCGCCTTCCCCAATTCCATCAGCACGGGCCAATAGCGCTGCAGGTCTTGGTGGCTGAATATTTGCTTGAGCCTGGGCAAGCCCCTTTGGAAAAGATTCAACACATTTTCATAATCCGTGCGGGCCAATTCCGCCATATCTCCGCCCATCCGTTGTAAGCCGGCTTCGTCGTGTATCCAAGCCTTGAACAGGGGCAGGCCTGTTGATAAAACCATATATGCCTGGTTGCCGGTGGCGTTCAGGTCCTGGAAAATTTTGCCAATCCGCCGCAAGCTGGCCTGGTCCACAATAAGATGCTTGACCGCGGCCAGGGCCGGGCCATGCACAGTCCGGATGTCCGCCTGGCCCATTGACACCAACTCCGGCCAATAGGCAATGAGTTCCGCTTCCGTAAATACCTGTTTTATCTCCAGCAGATTGTCATGTGTTAAAGTCGCTGCGTGCTGGAGGACGGTCTTCAGTTCCTGGGAATCCTTTTTTTCACTGCTGGGCGTTTCTTCAGCAGATGAAAGTGCCAAGGCCTGGAAATGCTCATTAAATAAAAGCGCATAAAGCTCTTTTAATCCCTTGTACCCCCGCTTTTGAATGATAAATCCAAAATCACTGTTTAACTTCTCGGCCTCAACTCCCAGATCATGAAAATACTCTTTGGCCTTTTGTTCTTCCTCTTCCGGTGTGCTGACTGCTGCCACCAGCATTCCCGGCAGCCAGCCTTTTTTCACTGCATAATTCCAGGCCTCGTGGCCTAGAAAACTGGACAAAAGAGCGATACCCTGCAGCACCCATTGTGAGGCGTCCGGCGAGATCCACGCGCCCAGGGCCAGGGCTCCTATGTACATGCCGGTGAAGAGTATGGCGGGGATCAAATATTTGAAGAAATCCTTGAGGTCTTGCCTTTGCCTGTATTTCTTTTGCAGGAACTTCCACGGCAGCAGCGCCTTCCAGCCTATGGCCTCTTTTGCCCTTTTGATCCAGCGTACAATGATGTGCGCGCCGGCAAAGACAACAATGCTCCAGCCCAGCATGGCGGACACCGACTGCCAGCCCAGGGAGAAAAGCGCCTTTACGCTCAGGCCTTTCATCAGGGCCGGCAGGCCAAAGGTAAGGCCGCGGAACATGGGCTCTTCCCAGAGGGGCGCTGTATGCGCATACTTTTCGCCGAAAATGGAGGCTGTGCCAGCGCGTTCAGCGCTCTCATCAGCCGTTTCTTCCCCACTCACCTGCATTCCTTTGCCGGCAACTTCATAGGTCAAGGCAAATTCATTTTCCAGGTAGTGCGATATTTTTTCCGGCAATTCCTGCACCCGGGGCACATAGATAGAATGCGTATAACTTTGCAGCACTGTTTTGGATTCAGGACCCAGGCCAATGGCAATCACTTCAATTCCGCGTTTCTTGGCTTCAGCCAGAACAGGCTTCACATCGCCGTAATTGCCCTCGCCATCTGTAATCACAAACATGATTTTCCGGTCCGCGTCCTGTTGGTGCAAATCATTGGATGCCAGAGCCACGGCGGCGCGGTCATTGGTTCCTCCGCCTGCCCCATACGCAATTTCAATCTGGCGCATGATCCGGTTCCGGTCTTCATCTGAAAACTGATCACTGAAATCCTGATATTTATCAAGGCCATCGGCAAAACCGTAACACGCCAGGGGAATTTCCAGGTCATTGAAAATTTTCATCATCATGGCATTGGTTTGACTGGCTACTTTGGATTTTTTGCCCCACATGCTTCCGCTTTGGTCAATGATCAGGGAAACCGCATACCGGCGCTTGATGGGCAGAAGCGGTTTTTCAAAAAAGCGCAAATCACCGGGATTGGCAAATCCGCGGAATATGGACCGCATTAAGCGCCGGATATTGGGACGGCCGCTGTAAAACCATCCCTGCCGCCTGAAGCGGCTGTTGGGAAAGAGAATATTCTCCAGACGGCCGCGCAGATCGTCAGCCAGGCGGGCCAGGGGATGGAAATATTTTTCAAACATGCCCTGCTTGCTTTCTGCTGTTTCTTTCAGGCGGATGTTTTCCCGGATCAGATCCCCGTAGGTTTTCGCAGGTTTCCAGGCAGAAGCCTTACCCTCAGCAGCTGTTTCCCCCTTCTTTTTCTCCCCTGTGCTGGCTGCCATGGTTTCATCATACTGCGGCGGTTTCATATGCGGCCTTAGTTTTTCATTGCCTTTTCTGGCCCTGTCTTCCAGGATTTTTTTCGCTTTTTCAGATAAAAGTTCTTCGGAAATGCTCCGGCCGGGTTTTGATTCTCCTGAACCCTGTTTGTTCCGTTCCTGCTCAGCCAGCATTTTCTCGACTTCTTTTTGCGATTGCTGTACCAGTTTTTCATAATCCGGAAGGATTTCTTGGCGGATGCGCTTCAGGAAAATATTCATGGTGCGCATTTTTTCCATCTCCCCGGCCGGAACCATTAATATCTCGCCTGTGGGAAGCTGGACGGGCTTTTTTTGCGGCAGCAGATGCGCCAACTCATCCAAGGCAGAGCGGTGTTTCTCTAAAAACGCTCTGGCATCCTGATGCTGCACAAAAGGGGCACTCTCCTGATGACGCCACAAATACATCAGGCCATACGCAAACTGTTCGTGCGGCAATAACTGGCCGGCCCTCTTTTTATCCTGCTCCGGCAATGCGCCAAGTTCCGCCAGCAAACCTCTGCCTTTTTCACTCGCGCCTATTTCCCCCATATCCTTGGGAAATTCCGCCTTATAAAACGCGTCCAACTTTCCTTGGCCCGGGAATTTGTCCTCTACATTCCAATCCACTCGTGTATCTGCAATCGTATTAAATAGCAGATGAAGCACTTCATTTTTAAAGAAAAACCTGTGGTCTGCCTCATCCGGATTGAAACGGTCAATATCCCTGTGGCTGCCCTCATGCAAAGCATTGGCCGCGACATATTCTGCAGAATGCCTGATCAAGTCCAATACCGGATAGGTCACTGTATTCGTATTGCTGAAATAGGCCCATTCTTCCCCTTCCAGCAACTGGGTTTTCCCATCCGCACCCATGACCACCAGCAAATCTTCCAGATAATTGCGCAAATGCCGGGCTTGGTCCAATAATCCATTTATTTCCCTGGGATTAACGCCATGTTGCAGCGCATACTGTTTTATACGCTCCTGCCAGGAAACATCGTCTTCAGCAGGAACCTTATCCTCTTTTCCAATGCTCTCAGCGCGCAGCGGCTGGTCGATGATGATTTTGGCATTTTTGGGAATGTGCAGCTGTTCCGGATATTTTTCAGCTTTAAGGCCTTTTTCCTTTTCGCCGGAATCGTCTGCAAGTGTTGGGCGACTAATAACAGATATGCCCCCTTCCTTGGCAGGAAAAACAACAATATTGCCTGTCTTTTTCATCCTGGCTGCCAGGATTTCCTTCTGCTCCTGGGGGTCCGTGATGCCCTGCACCCAGATCTCGCGCCATCGCGATTTC
>JAFGIQ010000320.1 GCA_016929575.1 candidate division FCPU426 bacterium | reverse complement strand
CGCCAGGACCCCGGAGAGTGCGGTTGGACGGAAAAAACACTGTGTATATCCGGCCGAAGAAAGGGACAAGAAAATGCTTACTGTCAGGGAAATTACCGCCAGGAATGATTATAAAACATTTATAAAATTCGCATGGCAGGTGTACCAGGGGGCCCCTCATTGGGTTCCCCCCCTTATCCTGGATACCATGAATATGCTGGACAAGAAAAAAAACCCCTTTTTTGAATTTGGGGAGGCGGCCTATTTTATGGCCTTTCGCGACAACAAACCTGTAGGGCGCATCACCGCCCATATCAACCGGCGACACAATGACTTTCACCGCGTCAAAGAGGGGTTTTTCGGTTTTTATGAATGTCTGCAGGACGACGAGGCGGCTGCGGCTCTTTTACGGGCGGCTGAAGACTGGGTGCGCGCCAAAGGCATGACCAAAATCGTGGGCCCGGAAAATTTTTGTGTCTATGATGAAATAGGTTTTTTGGCCGACGGCTGGGAGGCGGATCCTCCCACTCCGGTGATACTGACCACATACACCCCGCGGTATTATCTCGGGCAAATGGCGCGGGCCGGATACCAAAAAGAGATAGACTGGTATGCTTTCAAGGTCACGCAGGAAAAAATAGTGGTCAAGGATGTGTTCCTGAAACTGAAAGAACGGCTGATGAAACGCCGCGGCTTTACCTTTCGCACCATCAATCTGAAAAAACTGGACGAAGAATTGGTCAGAATCAAGAGTATTTTCAATGAAGGCTGGGCTGACAACTGGGGCCATTTTCCCCTGTCGGACAAGCAGTTTGCCCATATAGCCGATGCCTTGAAGGTGATTGCCGACCCCCGCGTCTGTTTTATGGTGGAAGACGGGGCCCGGCCAGTGGCCTGTTCGGTCTCGCTGCCGGATATTAACCCTGCGGTCCAAAAGATGAACGGCCGCTTTTTTCCGTTCGGGATATTTCATTTTTTGGGTGCGGCCAAAAAAGCCAAAGCTTTGCGTACTTTTATGATGGGTGTTGACAAGGCCTACCGCCATCTGGGCATTGATGTGGCCATGGTGACGGAGACCTACGTGCGGGGCACGGCAGTCGGGTATCAGTGGTCCGAATGCTCGTTGATTGTCGAGACCAATACCAGCATGATCGAGCCGTTGATCAAATGGGGCGGCGACCGCTATAAAACCTACCGTCTTTTCAGCAAAAAGCTGTAATTCCATCGTGCATGCGGGGAACAGCGTCATTTCAGGAATACCCGTGCGAGGCGATATGTTGACGGCCGTGCTTGCCCTTGCGGGAGCCAGTCTGGGGGATGGGTGATGCAGCCGGGGTTAGAAAGTGGGCCTCTTTCCGCCGCCTGCGCGCCATATCCGGTTATTTGGCAGATCCCCTGACCATGCAAGCCAAGCGTTTTCTGCACCGGCGTTTTTATGCACACATCCGCGCAAAACGCTTTGGCAGGCTGGCCTTGCTCATCTTCTGCAATAATTTTTTCCTTGTCGCCGGGATCACGCGCTTTGTGTATGGCCTGGTATTCTTTCTGCCGGTATTGCTCATGGCCCCCCTACGGAATACCATGGATCCTGGGAACGGCGGGCATGTTGCTGGCAGGTGCTTTGCCGGAAGCACGCTGGCTTGTGCTGGCAGCCAGCCCGGCGCCCCTGACCGAGCAGGATGTGCAACGCGCCAGGGAAGAATGGCTGAAAACGCTTGAAGAGTAAATCCGGGCAATAACAGCCTGATGAAACAGCAATTTTTCCTTGAATGCTTTGGCAGCGCCGGCAACACCCGTCAATGTCAGGAACATTTTTTATCCAGCATATCGTGAATATATTTTACCGTCCAAGCCTGAAGGGCGTGATCCGGCGGACCCATACCGCTTGATCATGATAACCAAAAAAAATGGAACCAAACACGCCGTAACATCATACATATTTGCCTTGAAAAACACCGATAAAATCTGATAAAAGCCGGTTGCCTGATTTGCGTCAGGATTAAAAAATGGAAATAATCGCCCAATTCCCTTGCGTATTCTCGCCATCCATGTGTTTTGCCCCGGGGGCGGAGAACCAACCCTTGCCGTTAGTGTCATACCGCCATGCTGTAGCAGCTGGCCAGGCAGCAAGAGAGGCGAAAAAAATAACGCGAAAGAATGAATAAAAGGCAGTACAAAACCGATAATAAAAAGATCAGAACCAAAAGGGGTGAGAGGCATGAAAAAAACAGCGATGATAGCGATGGTGTTGACCTTTTCAGCAGTGCTGGCGGCAGGATGCAGTATTCATGTGATTAAAAGGAGCGATTCGCCTTATACCCAACGTCCTTATTATGCTCCCACGCCCTATACGACATATGTCGTGCCCCAGGATCAACCGGAGCCATATGCCAATGATCCAGCACCTGCTCCTGCATATTCAGCACAATCCAATCCGCCTGTAGAGGAGTATCAGGAGGCGGAGCCGGATGAGGTCGTGATGACTATTGAAGGACCTGACAGAATATGGGTGGACGCCATTGTAGTGGCGGATGACATCGTTATTCCCGGTTTTTGGCGGCCGCGGCTTTTGGTCGATTTTAGCTGGGTGGATGGCCGATGGGAAGGCGGCATTTATTTTCCGGGTTTTTGGCTGCCCAGGAAGCACATTCGTTCAGGGTATGTCTGGGTTCCGGGCTATTGGCATGCAGGCACTTGGATCAAAGGCCGCTGGCGCTTGGCACAACGTCCAGGTTATACATGGGTTGATGCACACTGGACCCATGACGGTTTTTGGGTTTACGGTTGCTGGAAACCCACACGGCTGCGGCCCGGTTATGTTTGGGAACCAGGGTATTGGGACCGGCGGGGCAACTGGCGCGATGGTTTTTGGCGGCCGGAAATCCGCAAGGGCTATGTTTGGGTGTATGGGCGATACAACAACCAGGGGGATTGGTTTCCCGGCGCTTGGAAGTATATCCCCAAGGGAAAAGTATGGGTGCATGGTTATTGGGATGACCGGGGAGGATGGAAAGAGGGCTTTTTCCGGGATGAAACACGTCCAGGACAGCGTTTTACTAAAGGACATTATAATCCAAAGGGATATTGGGTTCCAGGCCAGTGGCAGTCTGAAAAAGAGGAGCAGCCAGCACCCCAGTACGGCACCGGCACGTATGGCAAAAAGAAGACCATGGAACTGACAGGAGAAAAACAGCCCGGCCGCTCCAAAGTGCAGGATACGATTGAAAAAGAAGAAGCCTGGCAGGACCAACAACAGCCCAAATCCTCCCAAGCGTATTCCGGCAATGGCCAAAAAAAAAGCAAAGTGCGCGAGATAGTGGTAGAGCAGACAGATGAGGAGGAATCAACACGGGTGAAAAACCGCTCGGGCCAGCAGCAGAATAAAGGCCGTGACTATTCAGAACCTCCGCAACAGCAGGAGCAGCAAAAACAAGACAAACAATATCAGAAAGGGAAGTACAAAGTGCAGGAAAAAGAGTTGCGGAGGGGAAAAACAAACGAAGGCAGGGGCCAGGAAAAGGTGGATAACAGCAAGGGGAAGACCAAAATCAAAAACACGGTGGAATCAAAATAAGGAGGGGTATCATGAAAAAAGCGACTTTCTTCAATCTGGCGCTGGCAGCGGCTTTCCTGCTTTTCGTGGCCGGCTGTACAGGACCGCGCGGACCCGCGGGCCCAGCCGGGCCGCAGGGGGCGGCCGGGCCGGGAACGCAGACCACGTATTTCTTCCGCATTACGCCCACTGTGGCCAGCGGCACCTATTCCGCCAGTTGCCCGTCAGTTGTTGCCGACAACACCGGCCTGCAGTACTCCACAGTAGCCTGCTACCTTCATTTTGACGGGTGGGACGACGCACCCCTCGTGCCTTTTACGGACACAGAGGCGGACGCCACCACCACAAAATATTTTTACGCTGTGGAGCAAGGAACGGTTATTCTGGGGTGGATCAACAGCGCCAGCACCATCCCGGCGGCCTTTGACCTGGTGGTGACAGTTGTCAATCAATGAAATCAGGAGGATGAAAAACAAAAATGAAGGGGTGCTTTCCTGCACCCCTTCATTTTTATCTTGTCCTTCATCCGGATTTGCAGTAAGATCGGGCGGAATTGTTTTTGGTCCGTCTGCTCCATCCCTGGGGATGAGCCTACATTAGCAGTGGGGAGGTAGTAAAATGTTGAAAAAAAGGCTTTCATATGTGGCGATTATTCTGGCATTGGCAGTAGGCGGGTGCGCCACCAGCAATGCTGTTAAAGGCGGCGCGATCGGCGCCGTAGGCGGCGGAGCGGTTGGAGCCCTGATCGGCCATTATGCCGGCAATACGGCTTTGGGCGCCATTATCGGCGCGGCGGTTGGCGGAACAGCCGGCGCCTTGATCGGCGCCAACATGGACAGGCAGGCTGCGGAAATGCGCAAAGACCTGCAAAACGCCAAGGTTGAACGTGTGGGCGAGGGCATTAAAATAACCTTTGATTCGGGCATTCTTTTCCAGAAAAATTCCGCGCTCCTCAACACCACTTCGCAGACCAATATTGCCAGCCTTTCGAAGATTTTGAACAAATATCCTGACACCAACATTGTGGTTGAAGGCCACACCGATTCAACCGGAACCGAAGCCCACAACCAGGAACTTTCCGAACGCCGGGCCAAATCCGTGGCCAACCAATGCATGAGCAACGGCGTCAAGAACGACCGGTTTAACATCATGGGCTACGGCGAAGGACAGCCTGTTGCGGACAATGAGACCGAGATGGGAAGACAGCAAAACCGCCGGGTGGAGATCGCCATCTTCGCCAATGAGAAGATGAAAAAAGCGGCGAAGAACGGCACGCTGAATTAATCCGCAGGAAGAACCAACACCGGGGGGGCGCAGCAGCCCCCCCTTTTTTTATGCCCGGGGGCTTTGACGGCCGGATGAAGGCCTAACCTA
Organism: candidate division FCPU426 bacterium; assembly: GCA_016929575.1. Classification (GTDB taxonomy): domain Bacteria; phylum Oederibacteriota; class JAAXVQ01; order JAAXVQ01; family JAUVAV01; genus JAFGIQ01. Next base: position 22,406 of record JAFGIQ010000320.1, on the reverse strand, counting down.
CCTGGTGGTGGTATTTTCGCCAGTGTCCGAAAAAGGCAGGGGGAAAGATATGCTGCCTAAAAAAGCGGCGTCCGGGTTGGCAGGCAGATGGTTGAGTATATGGATGACTTCGTCCAAGAGATGCTGATCGAGGTTTTTAACATGCCGGTTGGTTTGGGCGTTGCGCGGGACGTTTCTTTCCCGGTACAATTCGCGCACAGTATCGGTGACATAATCAGGGGAATGTTTATAAAGGTTTTGCGCCAGTTCGAAGTCCACCAGGCGCGCCTGGAGATCGCGCTTATTATCCAGACACAAGAGGATGTTCGGAGGCACGGGATCGTTGTGCAACAGCCGCCGGCGGTTGGCTTCTGCCAATGATTCGCGCAGTCCGTAAAGGGCCGCAAGCATACGCGCCAGCGTCTCCCGGCCGCGGATGCTGAAATCAACGGCATATTGCATGGGCTGACCGGTTTGTGCGGCCAAGGGCACGCCGGGAATGTATTCCAAAACCAGCAGGTCATGATTATAGGTCCGCCGTTCGGCCTGAAAACGGGACAATCCGCATTTGGCTTGAAGATACTCGACTGTATCTTCCGCGGGCATGACCTGCGGTTGAAAGGTGAAGCCGGCTTTTTCAAAATCCTCCAGCATTTCCCGCTCATGCAGCAGGTAATATCCCCGTTCGCAGAAATAAGCAGGGTAATCTCCCACGCCCATGCCCATGATTTTGATGCACCAGGGCTCTTCCGGCCGGCCGTACAGGGCAGCCTTACAACCGACGGCAAAACGCACCCAGCCATGGGTCTTCAATTGTTGCAGCAACTCGTCGTATACCCAACACCCCAGGGAAAGATTTTTTAGTCCCGGACTGTTGTCAATGGCTGCTGGTTTTAATTTGGATTTCAACAGGGGCAGAATATCAGGCTTGTTTTCCGGGTCGGTGGTGGTCATATTCGTGTTGGCATATATCCTCTGCTATTGTTTTATCCTGTTTATTCGCCAAAGACAAGTGAAATCGTAAAACCAAAAGGGCATCATCATGCCAAAGAGAAGGATGACAGTGCCCGCGCATCAGCCCAGGGCCCGCGGCCGGGCTTTTTGTCTGCGGGGAGCCACTTTGGACACTCAGGCGAAACGAAGTGTCAACCTAACGCCTCATTTGGTATTGAGCCAGATGGGACGTTTTGTTTTTCAAAATCATTGACAAATTATCCTAAGCGTATAATACTGTATACATGCAGACGATCACTGTAACTAATAAGGAATTAGAAGCCATCCGCGAAATACGCAACTTCATCATGCATGTCGGACGTATCCCGTCCATGCGTGAACTTATGTCTTCTCTTGGATATCGTTCGCCTCGCTCGGCTTCGCTGATTGTTAATAAGCTAATTGAAAAAGGCGTATTGCGTCGCAAGGACGACGGGGGTTTGCAGTTTGTCAAAAATATTGGCGATGATACGACACATGCCCAGACCGTGGATGTGCCGTTGGTTGGTGTTGTAGCTTGCGGTGCCCCAATGCTTGCCGAAGAGAATATTCAAGCTAAAATACCAGTGAGCACAAAACTGGCTCGTCCGCCCCACAGGTATTTCCTTCTAAAAGCAAAAGGTGATTCGATGAATCAAAAAGGTATCCGTGACGGAGATTTTGTTTTGGTTCGTCAGCAAGTTATTGCACGGAATGGCGATACTGTTGTGGCACTGATTGATAATGAAGCAACCGTTAAGGAGTTTCACGAGGCTGGTGAAACCGTTGTATTAAAACCCAGGTCGAAAAATAAACGGCATCAACCCATTGTGTTAACAAGGGATTTTCAGATTCAGGGAGTTGTTGTGGCAACGATTCCGGATATGTAGTGATTTTTTAAGGATGGAGGAGAAAAGCATGTATGATAATGCAGTGGCAGAAAAAATATCGATCCAATATAAACAAACCCCTCTTACCGATTTCGCAAGCGTTGATTCAAAAACCAGACTTGATGATTTAAACCTGAATTGGCGCGAAAGAGATCTTCCGGAAAACGAAAGGACAAAGCACGTCCATAGACTGCATCCATATATGGGGAAATTTATCCCCCAACTCGTTGAGATATTTCTTAGGAAATATCAGCCGAAATTAGTTTACGATCCATTTTGTGGATCTGGCACAACCCTTGTGGAAGCGAATATTCTCGGGGTTGATTCAGTCGGCACAGATATTTCTTCTTTCAATACTCTGCTTTCCCGGGTTAAGACGGCAAAATATGATTTGGTTTTATTGGAAACAGAATTGAGGGATATTCTGAAAAATTTATACACTTTTAAATATGGCTCTGCTTCTCAAAAAAACGGAGGCGGTGGCCGTTTATCAACATGCAGTGAATATGTCAAAACGTGGTTTTCTCAGAACACCCAAAAAGAATTATTGCATTTTAATAACTTGATTGATAACTATACGTATAAAGATTTATTGAAAATAATTTTAACGCGTTCCGCACGCTCTGCTCGTCTGGTAACGCATTATGATTTAGATTTCCCTAAAAAACCTCAAACCGAACCATATTTTTGTTACAAGCATAATAAAACTTGTCAGCCGGTGAATGAGGCCTACAAGTTTTTATTCCGGTATACTCTGGATACATTGGGTAGAATAAAGGAATTTGCAAAATTGAGAACGAATGCATCGGTTACAATTTATCACGATGACTCGCGTGAAGTAGACTTGCCGAAGAATATTGACATGATTTTTACATCACCGCCCTACCTGGGGCTTATAGATTATCACGATCAGCACAAATATGCTTACGAACTATTGGGTTTACAAAACAACGAGATGAGGGAAATCGGCCCTGCAAAAAACGGGCAGTCAGAGCAAGCGCGCAGGGATTATATTAAAGGTATTAATGACGTTTTGTTGCATACCAGAGATTTCATGGTTAAAAAAGGCCTTCTCCTTATTGTTGTTAACGATAAATTTAACTTGTATAAGGCGGAAGACGTAGGTTTCAAATCCGTAGGACGAGTTGATCGCCATGTCAATAGACGGACGGGACGTCGAGAAGGCGCTTTTTATGAAAGCATTTTAATATGGGAAAAAATATGACAGATAAACAAAAAATGAAAGAGGCAATTCAAGCTGTCATCACATCGATGATGGACAGGATTATGCATAAGGTTTTGGTCGAAGATCCGTTTATTAAAGAAGATCATAGGGCGGAGAAACCGTTATATGCGGCATTGGTTCCGGATGAGATATTCAAAGGTTCTCATTTTGAGAGGAGGTTTGTTACTCCCTTTGGTGATGTTTGGGAAAAATTAGCCATCGTAGCGGCCAATAATGGGCTTGGGCATGGTGAGCAAGGTGTATCAATAAAAGGCCAAGTAAATTCAGAACGGTTACGAAGAATTCAAGAGGTTTTGAATGACCTGGAACATTCTGGGCGAGGCCAGGAAAAGGTGCGGCCAGATTGGAAGAAAGAATTGAAATATATTCTAGAAGGTAAGAGCGAAAAGTGTATCCCCACTACTGTTATTTGCGATGTTTACGCCGAGGACAAACGCAATAATAAAAAATATGCATTTGAGTTAAAAGCTCCTTTACCTAACAGTGATCAGACGAAGGTCAGCAAAGAAAAAATATTGAAGCTTTACAGTATGCAACCGCTACAAGTCGATGGTGCCTATTATGCATTGCCGTATAATCCTTATGGAAAACGTGATGATTACGCATGGGCTTTCCCCGCTCGCTGGTTTGATATGAAAAACGATGATGTCGTGCTTATCGGTGATGAGTTTTGGGAAAAAATCGGCGGGACAGGAACATATAAGGCATTTATAAGTGCCGTGAATGAAATTGGCAAAGATTATAAAGACAGGATTTACAGAGAGTTTTTGGGAATAGAACCTCCTTTAAATAGCGATAATGATATGTTGGACTAGCTGCTGAAAAACCTCTTTCCGCCTGGACCGGATACGGCCGCGTGAAGGCCACCCTCCCGCTGGTGGCTGCCTTTATTCTTATGCAATTTCACAAGTGTCCAAATGAGGCTGTTATAAAGTTTAAAAACCGTTTATAAACCAGTGCCGTTGAGCAGCGGGCGTGCCGGGGATGTCTTTTTATCCGGCAGGGGCGGGAACACGTGCACGTACCCCGGGGATTGCCATGCGTCCTGTAAAAGGGTTGAACCGTGGACTTTTCTTTTCCGCTGCCACCTTGATAAAAAGATATCTCCGGCAGTATTCGCGTAATTTGGACAACAACGGTCCTCGGTGTTTTCGAATTGGTAATTAAACCCATTTGCGATGTATCTTTTGTTTGGCGACAAATACGGGGGGGCGCCTTGGCCGGAGTGTTTGGAAGATTCCAGCTGCAGGTGCGCCTGTTTTTATTGTCCGCGCGCTGCGGGAATGTCCCGGTGATTCGGTGTCTAAACATTCGGGAAAGACGAGGATATTTTTAAAAGGGGGGGGCCATGAAGCATGTTATTCCTTTGACGGCGATGACGGTATTGGCGGCAGTGTTACTCGCGCACAACACGGCCACGGCAAAGCGCATGGATAAAACCGTGGATTATGAACAAGACGGAAAAATATTCCATTCCTATCTTGTTTATAATGACGATCTGGCCGGAAAACGTCCCGGGGTGCTGGTATTTCCGGAATGGTGGGGACTCAATGACTACGCCAAGATGCGGGCTGCACAATTGGCGGATCTGGGTTATGCGGCCCTGGCCGTGGATATTTATGGCCAGGGCCGACAGACGCAAGACAGAAAACAAGCCGGGGAATGGTCGGGCGGATTGAAAAAATCCGGCTCCCTGCCGGCGCATGCTTTGGCTGCCTGGGAGGCATTGAAAAAACAGGAAGTGGTGGACCCGGCGCACACAGCGGCTATCGGTTATTGTTTTGGAGGCACGGCAGTGCTGGCTTTGGCCTATACCGGTGCGGATGTGCGGGGAGTGGTGAGTTTTCACGGCGGTTTGCAGGTGCCGGATGTGCAACAGGCCCCGCATATTAAAGCGCAGATACTCATCTTACATGGTGCCAGTGATCCGCATGTCTCCGCGGAGACGATACAGCAATTGCAAAGCGTGCTCGAAAAAGCCGGGACCGACTGGCAGATGGTTTACTACAGCGGTGCAGTGCATGCCTTCACCAATCCCAAAGCCGGCAATCAACCGGAAACCGGCGCAGCCTATCAGGAAAGGGCGGCCAGGCGGTCATGGGAGCATATGCGGCTTTTTTTACACGAGCTTTTTCCCGCGTTTTTCAATAAAGGCCGTTCCGCTGTCCGCTGAGAAACGCGCTTTTAGGCCGGCCTGTCACTGCGGGCAGGGAGGCATGCCATGAAAACTGTTCGTGAAATCAAACGCGTGCATGCCATTCCACCAACGCGCGCGGGCGCGGGCGTTCACTTGCACTGCGCCTTTGGGTTTCATCAGGCGAAATTTTCCGATCCGTTTTTGCCACTGGACGATTTTTATTCAGACAAGCCCGGACATTTTGCTGCCGGATTCCCCTGGCATCCGTACCGCGGCCTGGAGACCATCACCTATGTATTGAACGGCGGAGAGCTCTCCTCAGGGGCAGGGCCAGGGCTGATCCTGTATTTTATTTAATAACCACCAGTTTCAAAGTCTTGACATACCTTCCTTCTATGCTGATTCTGGCAATATAGCATCCTGGGCTGATCGTGTCGGTAAGGAAGACCAGCGGAGCCGCATCATTCCCGGCCACGGCGGATACCTCGGCGACCAGTTCACCCGCCAGATTATATACCATAATGACCACCTCCTTGTCCGCGCTGTCAGGCAGGTTGAAGAAAATTCGATCCCGTGCAGGCTGGGGATAAGCGACGATACCAGCTGACAGCACGGAAGTTGCAGTCTGGGTGGGCGGCACCTGGGTTTGGGTCATGGACACAACCGGGGTCTGCGTCCAGGTGGGGGAGATCGTCCGACTGGGAGTTGCCGTGCAGGTATTGGTGGGCGATAAATAAGGGGAAGGCGTGTTGCTTAGCGTTGCCGTGGCTGAAGGCGTGGAGGAAATGTCAGGCGTGGCCGACGAACTCACGGTTGCGGTTGGCGTGCAGGAATATGTCCGGGAAGGAGTGGCCGTCGGGCTGGCCGTGTCTGTCCAGGTGATCGTTGGGGTGTGGGTGAAAGTGGGCGTGTCGCCGGGTGTGTTGGTGGTGGAGAAGGTGGCGGTCGGGGTGGGCGAGGGCGTGGACGTAGGGGTGAATGTGTTTGCGGGCGTGCTGGTGGAAGTGGGCGTGTCGCCGGGCGTGTTGGTGATGGAAAAAGTGGCAGTCGGGGTAGCCGAGAAAGTGGAAGTGCTTGAAAACGTGACTGTGGGCGTGCTGGTACGCGTACTGGTACAGGTGACGGTGGAGGTCATTGTGACCGTCGGGGTGGGGGTGCTGGAAAAAGTGGGGGTGTGAGTCGGAGTTGCAGTCTGGGTCTTGGTAATGGTTCCGGTGGAAGTGACAGTATACGTTGCCGTGGCCGGATAGGGAATCATGTAGTTTTGGGAAAAGGCCGAGCTGTCCCTGCCGTTGGTGGCAATGGCGGTGAAGACTTCCCCGCTGGTGGCAAAGCGGCCCGGAACATTCAGGCCCCAGACTGTTCCGATAATGGCAGTGGTGCGGCCCACCAAGCGCAAACTGCCTCCGGCCACACCCTGGGAGCGGTCGGAGACGAAAACCTCAATAACATCATCACCGCTGGCGCAGCTGCCGTAAAGCCAGTTGCTGTCATGGGAAGTGATGCCGGGAGCAGCCTGGTTGTTGTTGGCGCCGGAGGCCAGCATAATACCCTCCCCGGAAAAGGCGCAGATGGTGTTGGTGCTGAGCATGACACTGTCGGAATAGTCATGGGCAATGTTGATGCCGGTGGCAGTGCCGGCAATCAGATTGCCAAGATTGGCGGTTTCCAAGCCGATCCAGTTTTCGTAGCTCCAGGAGGTCAGGTAGATGCCGGTGGTGAAATTCGGCGATGGCACGGTCAGGTCGGCCAGCGCGCCAATAGTGTTGGCGATGATGGTGTTTTCAAAACTGTCCGCCAGGTATACGCCATAGGTGCTGCTGCCGCAGATCACGTTGCCTTCGCCCGCATTGATGCCGCCAATGCGGTTGCGGTAGCAGTTGGTCCAGTACAGGGCGTCACCCGTATTGGCCAGGCGCGCCGTGCCCGCGAGATTGGTGCCGATGTAATTGCCGTACACCAGGTTGAGGAAGCCGTAGTGGGAGCGAAATCCGCAGCCGCCGTTGCCGGAGATGAGGTTGCGGCAAGTGGGGTCGCTGGATCCGATCTGATTGTTACCCGCGTTGATGTAAAAATTGATGCCGTGCTGGGCATTGGCGATGGCAGCATCCCCGTAGATGTTGACACCGATCCAATTGCCCGCGATCGTATTATACCGCTGCTGTTCTCCGGATACGGTCCGCTCAAAGGAGAGGCCATGCTGTGTGTTGCCCGAGATTAAATTGCCATAGCGCAGGGCATAGGACAGGTTTTGGCCGCCAATATAATTGCCTGTGCCGGCGGCAATGCGGATGCCGCACCCCGCATTGGGTTCGGGAGCAGTGCCGGATATGGTGGTGCCGATGAAATTGCCGCTGATGGTGTTGCCCAAACCGTCGAGCATGTAGATGCCGTGGCTGGTATTGCCGGAGATGACATTGCCTTCGAGCAGGTAGCAGTTCCCGCCGATGAGATTGCCGGATGCGTAATTGACGTAAATACCGTAACTGTTGGGATAGGCGTTTTCCGTGTCCGGACAAACGCCTATATAATTATTTTGAACCCGGTTGTTGAACGGCCAGGGATTGGAAGTGCTCGATCCGCACCACAAGTGGATCCCGTAGGAGTCATTGCCGGCAATGATATTGTCAAAACCGGACAAAGGCAGGCCGATGTAATTCCCGCAGGCTTGATGAATCATGATTCCCACGCTATTGGGGATTTCCGCGTTTTGCGCAGCCCGTACGCCAATATAGTTGCCGCAGACCGTGTTTCCCGAACAGGTGGAATCACTGAGGTAAACACCGTAATTGGTATTGCCGGCAATCACATTGCCTTCGCCGGCACTGCGGTTTCCGCCCAGCAGGGTCTGCTGGGTCGTGCCGTACAATTGGATGCCAGTGCCGTTGGCCAGGGCCGAGATTCCGGAGGCATTGGTTCCCAGGTAATTGCCGTGGATGCGGGTGCCGATGGCATTGTAGACAGAAATGCCGTAACTGTTGTTCCCGGAAATGACATTATAGCCGGAAGAGAGTGTGCCGCCGACGTCATTGTAGTGCCCGCTGATCGAGAGGCCGATATTATTGCCCATTCCGGCGGTCCCGCTCCAATTGGTTCCCAAGCGGCAGTTGCTGATGTGGTTGCCGTTGGAGGCCAGGGCCACGCCATAGCCCGTGGATTGGACAAAAGCCAGGCCCGTGATGGTGCTGCCGTCACTGCCCGCCGAAAAATACACGAGATTGGAGGCATTGTTGCCCGAAATAATGAATGAACCATTGCCCTGCATATCGACCCGACCGCTCACACTGATATAGGAAGTCAGTATCACTGTTCCGGAGATGGAAAAAGTGATGATATCAGGGCCGCCGTTGCTGTTGGCGTTAAGCACGGCCTGGCGGAAGGAACCGGCGCCACTGTCACTGGTAGTGGTGACCGAATAAGTGTCTGCTAGAGCCGCTGGCAGGATCAGCAGACAGACAGATAGGCAAAGCAGCGAAAACAGAAGTACGCGCTTCATTTCGCCCTCCAGGTTGGCGTGGTGATTCTGGTGATTCAGTAATTCATTGAGTATCGGTCAGGTTGCCCTGGAAATAAGGGGGGGATTTATGGTAAAAAGATGTCTCCGGCAGGCTGGCTGCCCGGCGGTGCCGGTATAGTAATAGTTGTCGCGCTTTTTAAAACCACAATATGTACAATTTTGATTTTCACCGTGCTGACTTTACGGCCTCAGCGAAATGATATGATGAAACCTCTGAAAAACTGATTGCAACCGGGTGTTTGGGATGGGCATTCGCCGGACGGCCGCCTCATCCCCAACCCAAACACCCGTTCAGGCAGACGGCTGACAAACCTTTTTCAGAGGTTTCATGATATAAAAAATGTCCGGCGCGGGAGGAGGCCTGTGATGAAAAAAAGAATTCTTCAACGCCGTAATATTAAAAAATCAGAACCGGGAGGAAAAAAGAAAGCGGTCAAACCTTGGCGCCCTAAAAATTTCGTGGTTTCCTGCGCCCGTACGGACAAAAGCGGGGGCCGGAAATAAATAGCACTTGTTTTTCGCATTTTATTTGTTATAGTTGATCCCGTATTTATCCGCAAGATAACCGGAAAGAACAGCGAAAGCATGAGGCGGAAAAGGGATTTATTCTCGCTGAAGATCCCCGCCCGGCGCGTCAATAATAACTGTGGCAAGGAGCGAGCGTAAAATAATGGAATTCGGCATGAAATTCAAGAGAACCCATCATTGCGGCCAGTTGCGCCAAGAAAATGTCGGGCAGGAAGTTGCTCTGGCCGGATGGGTGCATTCCAACCGGGATCACGGCGGCCTGATTTTCATTGATCTGCGAGACCGTGAAGGCATCACCCAACTGGTTTTTAACCCGGCTTCCGCACAGGAGGCGCACACATTGGCCGCTGTCTGCCGCAGTGAATACGTGATTCTGGCCAGGGGAAAAGTGACCGCGCGGCAGCCTGAGACGCTCAATCCCAAGATAGCCACCGGCGGGATTGAGGTTCACGTGGCCGAACTGCAGCTGCTCAATCGTTCCCAAACGCCCCCTTTTGCGGTTGAAGACGAGGTGGAGGTATCCGAGGATCTGCGTTTGAAATACCGCTACCTGGACCTGCGGCGTTTGAAGATGCAAAACAATCTGCGCCTGCGGCACCGGATTGCAAAAACCACCCGGGACTATTTGGATGGGCAGGGTTTTTTGGAAGTGGAAACACCCTATTTGCTTAAAAGCACACCCGAGGGCGCGCGGGACTATATCGTGCCTTCGCGTATTTATCCGGGCCATTGTTTTGCCCTGCCGCAGTCCCCGCAGATGCTTAAACAGATCCTTATGGTGTCTGGCTGCGACAGGTATTTCCAGATTGCCCGCTGTTTCCGGGATGAAGACCTGCGCGCGGACCGCCAGCCTGAGTTCACCCAGATCGACATGGAAATGTCTTTTGTAGATATAGACGATATATTGGGCAAAGTGGAAGGGCTGATGACCGCAATTTTTGCCTGTGCTGGTGAAACTGCGCTGAAAACGCCTTATCCACGCCTGTCGTACCAAGAAGCCATGCGCCGTTTTGGCAACGACAAACCGGATCGGAGATTTGGCCTGGAATTAAAGGATATTTCAAGTTTGTCCGGGCAAGCTGATTTTAAGGTGTTTGCAGAGGCAGTTCAAGCCGGGGGCGTGGTCAAAGGCCTGTGTGTGCCGCAAGGCGGCTCTTTTTCACGCATGGAGATAGACAATCTCATTGCCCTGGCCCAGAAATTCGGCGCCCGGGGCATGGCCTGGTTTAAAGTGACAGCGCAGGGCCTGGAGTCTAATTTGACAAAATATTTCAAACCGGAATTACTGCGCCGGATTCAGGAGGCATTGGAGGGAAAAGAAGGGGATCTCCTGATTTTCATCGCGGATAATCCCGCGCTGACAAATGATGTATTGTCGCGTTTACGACTGCATTTGGGAGCAAAGCTGGGCATGATTCCCAGTGACCAGTGGCATTTATCCTGGATTGTTGATTTTCCTTTATTCCAATATGACCAGGCAGCAAAGCGCTGGGATCCCGAACATCATCCTTTTACTGCTCCGCATCCGGAGGATATCCCGCTTTTAGAGACAGCACCCGGTCAGGTCCGTTCTTTGAGCTTTGATTTGGTGCTCAATGGTATGGAGATCGCGTCCGGCAGCGTACGTATTCATCAAGCGGCGCTGCAATCAAGAATATTTCAGTTGATAGGAATCTCTGGAGACCAGGCCCGGACCAAGTTCGGTTTTTTATTGGATGCCTTTGAATGCGGAGCCCCTCCACATGGAGGGTTGGCGATAGGCCTCGACCGCCTGGTAATGTTGCTGGCCCGGGAACGCACGATCAGGGATGTCATTGCTTTTCCAAAAACACAGCGGGCGCAAGATTTATTGTGCGGCGCCCCCAGCGAGATGCAGCCCGATCAATTGCGCGAACTCGCTTTAAAAGTGGTCTCAGACTAAAAACCGGCGTTGGTTGTCATGCATCACCGCGAATTCCCGCTCCTTGAAGCAAGGTGAATTTAACAAAAATATGACATATTGCCGGATAACAAAGTCTTGACAAACATGAACCTAACATGATAATTTACAAAAAATGTTTTTCTATCCCATTTTTTTCCATTTCGCATTTTTAGGGGATATGTGTGAACAACAAAAGCATTTGGTGTCTATGTATTGTTTTCTGCCTGGCCGGGGGCAGTGTTCCGGCACAGGCAATTGACCGGGGACCCATTATTGCCAATAATATTTTAGGGGGCGCTGGCGCAGGGGCGATTGTCGGCTTGGCGGCAGGAACGCTGGCATACGGATTGGACAATAATTATAATCCTGATCTGCTGGTCAACGGCGCAGTGTATGGTTTTATTTCAGGCGTTTTACTGGGCACAGGCGTCGGGGTCTATGAAATAGTTACCGAACGCAATGATACGGGTTTTACCCTTGCAGAGTATACCATCGGCGGCACCGGCCTCGGCGCCCTGATTGGCGTGGTGGTGGCAATCATCCCCTACATGCGGGATGAAAATCCCGAGGATTTTACGATCGGCTTGGGATTGGGGGGTGTTGTGGGGGCCACCTTCGGTTTGGGATTTGCGGTTTTGGACATCAGCGCCCGTTCAACCAGCGGGGGGGATATGCTGCTTTCCGGAGAGATAGGCGTTTATCCGGATGCAGAGGGATTGAAAAAATATGCTGCGGAATCGAGACGGGAACCAATTTTTTGTTGCCGGATGGTAAGGTTTGAATTTTAAACATGTAGTGCAAAGACCGGCGGTGGTTCCGTAAAACCACCCTAACTTGGAAGGAGGTGAGACACGTATGCAATGGAATGAGATGATGAAAATTTCAGCGGTGGCAGTCGTGGTATGCGGGATGATGGTGATGGCTGGTTGCGGAGGAAAAAAAGAAGTCAAACCCGAACCAACGCCAGTAGCAGTGGCGCCGGAACCCACACCAGAACCGGAACAGGAGACACAGCGGTACTCGGTTATGCGAGGGGATACCCTCTGGGATATTTCCGGCAACTCAGATATCTACGGGGACAATTTCCAGTGGCCTTTGATTTTCAAGGCAAACCGCGACCAGATCGAAGATCCTGATATCATTGAAATAGGACAAGATTTGGCAATCTCTCGCGAATTTACCCAGGAAGAAGTAGAGATGGCTATTGAAAATGCAAAGCGGACGCCGCGGTACGTACCGCACACAAAGCCGCGCCGGCGTCTACCGATCGAGTATTGATCCTTACGCGTGAGGATGAAAAAAGGGGCCCGACGCGGTCCCTTTTTTCATCTTTGGCGGCGGGAAGCAAGTTGTCCGCATTTTTTAAAAAAGGCTGTTAACAGCCATGAGGAGAAAAAGACACCATTTGCCTAGACGAAGCACAGCAATGTTTTCATCCCCTGTCAGGACAAACATCAGCCTGGCGTGTTATCCTGCCTTTGATGGTCTCCCGGAATGCAAGCCGGTTTTACCTCCCCTTACTCTGATGCCTTTGCTGCCGTTGTATCCGATGTGGAAGGAGAAGATGTGTTTTTGACTTGGGGAAGCAAGCTGCCTGACCGGGGCAGTGCCTGAAAGGGTGAATGCGCGTGCCGGTGCATATTCGGAATGAACAAACCAAGGTGCGTATCCAGCAGACAGCGATCAGGAGCCTGCTGGCAAAATGCCTGCGCCAATGCAAGCTGGCCGGGGCGGAAATCTCCGTTTTACTCACCGATGATAAAACCATCCGGCGGTTGAACCGCAAGCATCGGGGGGAGAATGCACCGACGGACATTCTTACCTTCGGCCTGCGCGAACAACGGCGGCAGGAGGACCCGCTGCCCCCGCACCCGGAATATTTGGGGGATCTGGTTGTTTCCCTGCAAACCGTGCAACAGCAGGCCCGGCAGCGCGGGATTTCGGCCCAGGAGGAACTGGAGTACGTCTTGGTGCACGGGCTGTTGCATCTTCTGGGGTATGATCATGCCAACCATGTGCAGCAACTGCGGATGGAGGCCTTGCAGGCCTCCATGTTGACAGCCTGCCGGACAAAGTGAGGCGCTGTGGATGCATTGGTCTTTAATGACATAATCATTCTTGTTCTGCTTTTCTTATTATCGGGGTTTTTTTCCGCCAGCGAGACGGCGCTGATGGGTTTGGGCCGCAGCCGGCTGGCCCGCGCCATCGAACAAGGCGGAAAAAAAGGCGAGGCCCTGGAATGCTGGAAAGAAGACCCCAACCGCCTGCTGACCACGATTTTAATCATGAACAACGCCGTCAATATCAGCGCCACCACGGTGGCGGCTTTCATGGCCGTGCATATTTCGGAGATAGAGCATCTCAACCGCGGGCAGATGGGCGCCCTCGTGGCCGCCCTGGTAACGGCGGTTATTATTATTTTCGGGGAAGTGACCCCCAAAGTCCTGGCCATTCATCAATCCGAACAAATTGCGTTGTTTGTCATCCGTCCCCTGGTTTTTCTGGCCAAAGTCCTGCACCCGCTGAGCCGGTTTTTAGTATTCACGGCCAGCGTGTTTCTGCGTCCTTTCGGCATCAAATCCAGCGGTTCCATCCCCGTGGTCACCGAGGAAGAAATTCATGCCATGATCCAGATGGGCGCCGATGAGGGGGTTTTGGAGGACCAGGAGCATCAGATGATTCACGGCGTCATCCGCCTCAGTGAAACCCAGGTTCGGGAAGTCATGGTTCCCAGGACGGAAATGGATTGCATCAACGCGGAAGACGACATGGACCACATCATCGACCAGATTGTGCAGGCCGGGTATTCACGCATGCCCGTATTCAAGGACAACGTGGACAATATTGTGGGTGTGGTTTACACCAAAGACATTATCTCGATAATGCAAAATCGCGAATTAATCGTTTTGCAGGATGTTCTGCGCCAGCCGTATTTTATCCCGGAAACCAAAAAAGTGGACGAACTGCTGCACGAGTTTCAACGGGGTAAACTGCATTTGGCTATTGTCGTGGACGAATACGGCGGCACTTCCGGCTTGGTCACCCTGGAGGATTTGATTGAAGAGATTGTCGGCGAAATCCGCGACGAATACGACGTGGAGGAAAAAAACATCGAAAAAACCGGCGACCGCACCTGGGTGGTGGATGCGCAGACGGATATAAAGGAAATCAACAGGATGATGGATATCACGCTGCCGGACATGAGGGATGTCAATTCTGTCGGCGGCTTCATCATCCATTTATTGGGGCATCTGCCCCGCCGGGGCGAGCAGGTGGTGTATCAAAACGTGCATTTCTCGATTTTGGCCGCCAGCAGCCATAAGATTGACAAGGTGCAAATCCGCGTTCTGGACCAACCGCTGGGCGAATCTTTGTCTGAAACCAAATAACATGCCTGAAATTTTTGCCATGCTGGCCTGGGCCTTTTGCGCCCGGCAACCGGCGCACGTGCTTGACCTCCACGGGGTGTCATTCCCTTTCTGCGTGCGCTGCATGGCCTGGTACGGCGGTTTGGGCATAACCTTCCTTTTTTTATGGGCCAGTGGTAGGAACCGCAGTACCGCCTTGCCCACGCCGGGTGTTATCGGCTGGAGTCTGGGCTGGCTTCTGGCCATGGGCGCGGACGGCGTTTTGGATATGCTGGGGCTTTGCCGCGCGACTTTTTTTTCACGCCTTCTCACCGGCTGGATGGCCGGAACAGGCATCCCCCTGTTGTTAGTGCCCGGAGTTTCCAAACCAAAACCGCGTGGCGCGCAACAACCCGTGCTCCGGTCCGGCGCGGCCGTAGGATTGTGGGGCATAGCCGGGCTTCACCTGGCCGGATGTTTATACATCCCGGCGCTGGGGCCCACAACGGCGCTGTTAAGCGCGTATTATTGCACCCTGTTGGCCATGATCGGCTGCATAGGGTTGTTGTATACCGTTTCCCGGCTGGCAATCAGCCAGAGCCCGCTGCGGGGGGCATGGTGGCGGTCTCCTGCGGGTGCGTGGGTGCTGGCAGGCGGCATGTATGTTTTGCTTTGGAGCGGACATACGATTGCCGTAAGGCTCTTTTTGTTTTTTCCGTAACTATTGCAGGCGGACAAGCTGCCGCAGCCGGTTTAGTGATATTTTTTTGCATTTTTAGTTTTAAAACAGGTGCACAAGTGTCCAAATTGGGATTGAGAAAGGCACGATAACTATTGAAAAATTGGCGCCGGTAGGCACCCAGACTGCCGGAGACATCTTTTTGCCAAGGTGGGGCGGGAACGCGTGCACAAACCGCAGGGATTGAGCACATCCGCCAAAATGGTAGCAGCCGTGGACTTTCTTTACAGCTGCCTTCTTGGCAAAAAGATATCTCCGGCAGCCCTGACCGGATGGATTATTGGAAAGAAAAAGGACGCCTCCGGCAGTATTCGCGCAATGTGGACAGCAAGGAAACAGGTAATTAGATTTTTATGTTGACTTTCAAGATAATCAATGATAGCTTGATGCATAGTTATCACCTTTTAAATTTTTGGAAAATAGGGGGTAGACAATGGCAGGCTTTCTTCGCAATTATTATGAAACAGGCAAAAAGGTAATCCTTAAACCCGGGGACTTTTTCAAGGAAATGCCGACCACGGGAGGGTACAAGGATCCGCTCATTTTTGCCATTATTACCGCCGTGATCATGGGTGTGGGCTTGACCGTCATTACGCTGGGGGTTGGTTTCCTGGCGATTATTTTTGCGCCCATTGCCGTTGTGATCAGCATCTTCTTAGCCGCCTTCTTGCTTTTAATCTGTGCCAAGATCGTCGGCGGTACCGGGACCTATGAAGCCACACTGCGGGTGGCGGCTTATTCCAATGTTGTCAACATCATCGGCTGGATACCGATTGTATCGGTTTTAGGCTCCATCTACGGCCTGATTTTGACGGTCCTGGGAATGAAAGAGGTTCATAGTCTGACGACCGCCAAAGCCATTATTGCTGTTGCCATTGCTATCGCTATTGTTTTCATCGTCGTGGTGTTGCTGGCCATCATCGGTATCGGCATCACGGGATACGTTCCAGGCTAGTCGAAATAACTGCAACTGACCACGCATGGCCAAGAACCACGTCCTGGCTGTAGCAGACAGGGCGTGGTTCTTTCATCATTGGGGATAAAAAATGGCAACTAGCAGGCGCAAACCAGTCCCGGCGAGAGACCCGTCCCAAGAACCGCAACCAGCAATAGCAAAGCGTAAAATGCACACCCGCCCCTTGCTTCCATCTGAAAGGGCTGCAACGGAAACAGGCCTTTTCACTCCGCGGGGCTGGGTTAAATGGCTGGCTTATTTAACCGCGTTTTTTCCTCCCAGCGGGCTGGTCTTGGGGATCTTTTATTACTCGCAGCCACATCCGGAAGCCAGACGTTTTGGACAAAAATGCCTGGCGCTGGCTGGATTGGGATTGGTCGCGCTTTGCTGTTGTTGGGGTCTTTTGGGCATATTCCGCATTTTCTCCGGGATAGAGCCGGCAAATTACAGCAACGGCTATTTTTAGGCCTTCCATGCCGTCCTTTTGCTCAGCAGCCGTCATTTTACGGGCATATGATTACTCCGAGGCGGACAGGATTCTGGTAGCCTTTACCCGCTTTTCGGGCAAGATACGGGCCGTGGCCAAAGGTGTCCGGAAACCGGGAAGCCGCCTGGCAGGATGCACAAGCCTGTTGTCTCTTGCCGACCTGCAATTCCACGGCAAAGAGCACCAGGAATTATACCGTCTCACCCAGGGCCAATTAATCAAGTCATTTTGCCGCATCAAATCGGATTTATGCCTCCTGGGACAAGCCGCGCGGATGAGTGAATTGGCGGACCGTTTGACGCCTGATCGCGAACCCTTGCCCGAGATATTTGATTTGCTCCAGCACGGGCTCGAACTTTTGGAAAAGGGCGTTGCCCCCGCGGTGACGGGCATATGGTATGAAATATCCCTGCTGGATAAAACGGGCTACCGGCCGGTATTGATGCATTGTATGGGATGCAAGCAGGACCGGGACACCATGTACTATGCCCCCGAACAGGGAGGCGTTTTGTGCCGTGCCTGCGGAGCGCACAGCCCGCTGCTCATTTCAAGAGGGGCGAGGGTGTTGTTGGAAAAGCTGCGGGGTTTACACCACGGCAGCGTTGGCCGGCTGCGGCTGGATCCCCGGATGGAAAAAAGCGTTTCCGCCCTTTTGCATGCCGCCTTGCAGTATCAGCTGGGCCGCCCTTTGCATTCTGAAAAATTTCAAAGGGCAATGGAAAAAGTGCAGGGACGCTAAGGAAAGCGGACGATTTCCTCACGAGGCAAAACGCGGGTACAGCCAAAACAAAAACTAGGCAAAAACATGAAAAGCGGGTATATTTCTGATTTGCGCTTTTCATCCGGGCGGGAAGCCGACGATGAGGGGGCCAAGGAGACGGGCATGACCTTTCAAGAAATTATTCACACAATGAAAAATTATTGGGCCCAGCAAGGATGCCTGGTGGTTGAAGCCTATGACTTGGAAAAAGGCGCCTCGACTTTTAACCCGGCGACCTTTCTGAGGGTCTTGGGGCCGGAGCCCTGGAAGTCCGCCAACGTGGAGCCGTGCCGCCGGCCCAAAGACGGCCGGTATGGAGACAATCCCAACCGCGGGCAGTATTATTTTCAGTTCCAGGTGATTATGAAACCCTCTCCCCAGGACATCCAGGAGAAATACCGGCAAAGCCTGCGCGCCCTGGGACTGAATTTGGCCGCCCATGATGTGCGTTTCACGGAAGACGACTGGGAGTCCCCCACCCTGGGCGCGGGCGGCCTGGGTTGGCAGGTGTGGCTGGATGGCCTGGAGATCACGCAATTCACCTATTTCCAGCAAATGGGTTCCATTGATTTGGACCCCGTAAGCGTGGAACTCACGTATGGCTTGGAACGCATCGCCATGTTTCTACAGGGAGTGGATTCGATGTTTGACATTGTCTGGGGGCACGGCATTCGCTACGGTGAATTGTATCATGACAATGAAGTGCAGTGGTCGAAATACAACTTTGAAGCCTCACATGCCGAAAGCCTGTTTGCGTCTTTCAACAGCGCGGAACAGGAAACCCAGCGCTTGCTGGAGCTTAAGCTTGTTTTGCCGGCTTATGATTATCTGGCCAAATGTTCCCATCTTTTCAATTTGTTGGACGCCAGGGGGTCCATTTCGGTGACCGAACGGGTGGGGTATATTGCCCGCCTGCGCAATCTGGCCAAACTGGTGGCGCAGGGATACATCAAGCGCAGGGAAGAATTGGGATTTCCGCTGAAAAAATAGATTACACAGATTAAAGAGGATTTCGCAGATTGGCAGGCCCCTGTCGGGACAAAAGCATGGAACACTCCTCAATAATCTCATGTGAAATTGAAAGTGTGTCTGGAGAATAATAATGCTTCACAACGTAACGATTGACCGCAAAGACGCCCTTTTGGAAATCGGCTGCGAGGAATTGCCGGCTGATTATATTGATGCAGTATGCCTTCTTGCAGTACGCACCAATGTTGAAAGCATGCTTCGCCAGAATTTATTGGATTTTACCGAATTCATCTTGGAAGCAACCTGCAGGCGCCTGGTTTTCAGGATGCGCGGCTTGGCTGTAAAACAGGAAGATGATAGACAGTACGGGCCTCCCCACAAAGCCATTTTTGATCCGCAAGGAAATCTGACCAAGACCGGCGAAGGGTTTTTGCGCAAAAACAGGCTAAGGCCGGAGGATTTGATATTTTCAGACAAGGATCAGCGGGTGGAGTTTGTAGTGCCGGGCAGGCCGGTAAAGGAAGTACTGCCTGAAATATTTAGCCGTGTGTTCAAGGAATTTCAATTCCCCAAAACCATGCGCTGGGAAGGCAAAGCGCGTTTTGCCCGTCCAGTGCGCTGGCTCGTGGCCATGTATGGCGGGGAAGTCATTTCCTTTCAATTCGCGGATATCCAATCCGGCCGGCTGACCGCTTTGCATCCTTTATGCGAGAATAAACAGCAGGGCATCCCGGAAGTGTCGCAATACGACACTATCCTGGAGGCTGGCAAAGTGCTTTTGGATATTGGTAAACGCGAGGCCAGGATCCAAGCGCTGCTGGAGGCGGAAGCTGCCAAACTCGGCGGAAAATGGATTGCAGACCGTGATTTGCTGCGCCGGGTTACCATGATGACCGAATGGCCGGGCGTGCTTTCCGGCCGGATTCCCAAGGAATTCATGGGAATACCGGGCACCATTATCACCACGGCAATGAAAGAGCACCAACGGTATTTTGCTGTTGAGGACAAGCAGGGGAAGCTGTTGCCGTTCTTTCTGGCTGTTCACGACAATCCCCGGGCAGACGGCAAGGCCATGCAGGCCGGTTATGAAAACGTCCTGATCGCCCGCCTGAAAGACGCGCAGTTTTTCTACCAGGAAGACATGAAACAGCCTTTGACCGAACTGGTGCCCAAATTAGAACGCGTGTTATGGATTAAGGGTCTGGGCAATTTGCTTGATAAAACCAGGCGTTTGGAGGCATTGGGCGCCAGGCTGGCGGAAGCATTGGAGCCTGCAGCTGTAAACGAGACACGACAAGCCGCGCATCTTGCCAAGGCGGATCTTATCACCAATATGATACAGGAAAAGGAGTACACTTCGCTGCAAGGCACGATGGGCGGAATATATGCGCTGGCCCAGGGGCAGGCCGAAGCAGTCGCCCGGGCCATCGGCGAGCAGTATTTGCCGCGCTGGGCCGAAGACCGGCGGCCACAGACTGCGGCCGGACGCATGCTGGCTTTGGCCGATAAAATCGACCATATCATCGGCTGCTGGGGCGCGGGCTTTATCCCCACCGGGGCAAAGGATGCATATGCCATCCGCCGGGCAGTACAGGGAGTGATAGCCATCACCCTGGAAGCAGGCTACCGCTATGTCCTGGATGAAATGCTCGGACACGGCTTGGGGTTGTATCCTCCTTTTGCCGGGCGTGCCGGGGCATTGGCCCGGGAGATCAAGTCTTTCTTTCAAGGCCGCCTGGAAACAGAATTGGCGAACAGAAGGATTGGACCGGATGTGAGCCAGGCAGTGCTGGGCGTGTGGTGGGATGATGTCACGGCCGTGGTGCAAAAAGCCAAAGCCATTCAAGGCTTGAAAAAAGAAGCGGGATTCTCGGAATGCATCATCACTTTTTCCCGCGTGGTCAATATCCTGCCCAAAGAGACGCCCAGGCAGGTGGCCCCCGGGGAACCGGATGTAGCGGTCGAGGGAAGCCTGCTCACCCAGGAAGCGGAAAAACAGCTTTACCAGGCATACCAGGAGCTTGGGCCGAAAATTGCGGAATTGTCATTGCAGGGCGAGTTTGCGACCTCCTTTACAATTCTGGGGCAGTTGAAAATAAAAATAGACAGGTTTTTTGACGACGTTTTGGTGATGGACAAAAACGAGGCAGTGCGCACAAACCGGTTGAATTTATTGACAAATCTGGCGCGCAAGATATGGTCTTTGGCTGATTTTTCCAGATTGGTTCTTTCAGAAGGATAATCACCTGGTTTTCTTGTTTTTTTCCTGAAAATACTTGCAGATGGAAAGACCCTTGTGATACAATGTCGCGGTTTTTCAATTCACAGTTGGTCCTTTCCCGCCATGATGCCGGGAAGATAAAAAAACAATTCAGGCATACGCAATCGATCAACAGCATCAAATTTATCAGGAAGGGGTATTTTCTTCAGATGGGCACAAAGAAAAACAACAAGGCAGGCAAGAAAAAATTCATTTATTTCTTCGGCAACGGCAAGGCCGAAGGCAACGGCACCATGAAGGATCTGTTGGGCGGCAAAGGGGCCGGATTGGCGGAAATGACCAATGCCGGCGTGCCGGTTCCGGCCGGGTTCACCATCACCACCGAGACGTGCAATTTGTATTATGCCAACAATAAAAAAGTCCCCTCGGGTTTGGACGAGCAGATAAAAACCAATATGGCCAGACTGGAAAAGGCCATGGGTAAAAAATTCGGCGATCCGAAAAATCCGCTCCTGGTTTCAGTCCGTTCAGGCGCCAAGTTTTCCATGCCCGGCATGATGGACACCATCCTTAATCTTGGTTTAAACGATGTGACTGTCCAGGGGTTGGCCCGCAGCACCCAGAACGACCGCTTTGCCTATGACAGCTACCGCCGTTTCATTCAGATGTTCGGAAATGTCGTGCTGGAGATCAAAAAAGACCAATACGAGCACGCCTTGTCCAAAAAAATGAAAGAAGCCGGGGTGGAAAAAGACACGGAACTCACGGCCGACCAGCTGAAGGACGTGGTCATGATTTTTAAAAAGATCACCCGTGAGCAGGCCCGCAAGGATTTCCCCCAGGACCCCATGGAGCAGCTGACCATGGCCCGCGATGCGGTGTTCAAATCCTGGAACAATGACCGCGCCATTTATTACCGCAAAATGAACGACATCCCCGGCAACCTGGGCACGGCCGTGAACGTGCAGGCCATGGTGTTTGGCAATATGAGCGATGATTCGGGAACAGGCGTGGGTTTTACCCGCAATCCGGGAAACGGCGAAAACGTGTTTTACGGCGAATACCTGCCCAAGGCGCAGGGCGAGGACGTGGTTGCCGGCGTGCGCACCCCGAACCCCATTTCCAAACTGCAGTCCGACATGCCCGTGGTGTACAAGCAATTGCATGAGATCACCAAACGCCTGGAAAAACATTACCGGGACGTGCAGGATTTCGAATTTACCTACGAGCGCGGCAAATTGTTCATGCTCCAAACCCGGACCGGCAAACGCAACGCCCACGCGGCCATCCGCATCGCCGTGGAAATGGTCAAGGAAGGCTTGATTAGCAAGGAAGAGGCGGTCATGCGGGTGGAGCCCCGGTTCCTAGACCAGCTTTTGCACCCGATCATTGATCCGAACGCCGAGGTGACGGTGCTGGGCAAGGGCCTGCCGGCATCGCCGGGCGCGGCTGCCGGCAAGGTGGTCTTCTCAGCCGTGGACGCGGTGCGCTGGGCTGAAGAGATGGACGAGGAAGTAATCCTGGTGAGGGAGGAAACCTGTCCGGATGACATTCACGGCATGGAAGTCTCCCGGGGCATACTGACCGCCCGCGGCGGCATGACTTCCCACGCGGCCGTGGTGGCCCGCGGCTGGGGGAAGTGCTGCGTGGCCGGCTGTGGCGATGTCCGGATTGCCGAGGACCAAAAATCCTTCACCATCAGCGGTAAAGTATTCAAGGAAGGAGACTGGATCTCCCT
>JAFGIQ010000319.1 GCA_016929575.1 candidate division FCPU426 bacterium | reverse complement strand
CACGGGGTGGGTGGACTCGGCAGCGAAAAAGTAGCAATGCCGGTCTTTTTCGCTGAACGCCGCCGCATCCCCATCCCCAAACAGCCGGTAATGCAGACAGCTAAAAATCTTTTTTCAGAGGTTTCAGTAGCTGCGGACATGAACAGGGAAGCAAAGGGGCGGCAGGCGGCGACCGCTCCCGGAGGCATAAAAACAAGAAGGGGGAAAACATGCAGACACTCAAGGAGATTCAGGTGCAAGATTTGGTGCCGGATAAATTTATTGCGGAAAAAGTCCGGGACATCGCGGATACAGTCAAGGACGGGATTGCAGTCAACGCCCTCTCCGGCGGCGTGGATTCAGCGGCAGTGACCATGCTGGCCCACCAGGCTTTGGGGGAGCGCCTCAAAACCTATTTTATTGACAACGGGATTATGCGCGAGGGCGAGCCGGCCTACATCGTCGGTTTGTTTGCCGGCCTCGGGGTAAAGGTTGAATTGGTGGATGCCCGGGACGAATTTTTCCGCGCCCTGGACGGCATCCTGGATCCCGAGGAAAAACGGCAGGCCATCACCGACACCTTTTACAAAAATGTTTTCGGCCGGCTGGTCAGGGAATCCGGGGCCAAGTACCTGCTGCAGGGCACGAATTTTACGGATGTGGAAGAGACGGTGGCGGGCATCAAGCGCCAGCATAATATTCTCGAACAACTGGGCATCAATACCCAGGAAGCCTATGGCTACAAAGTGCTGGAACCAATCATTGCGCTGCGCAAAACCGGGGTCAGGACCGTCGCCAAAGCGTTGGGCCTGCCCGAGGAGATTTACACACGCCCGCCTTTTCCGGGCCCGGCCCTGGTTACCCGCTGTATAGGCCCGGTTACGCGCGAACGCATCGCCATCGTGCGCAAAGCCACAGCCATTGTGGAGGAAGTGCTCCGCAACACGGCGGCTTTTCAGTATCTTGCCATCCTGCATGAAGACCGGGTAACCGGCATCAAGGAGAATAAACGCAGTTTTGGGCGGCAGATTGAAGTGCGCTGCTGGGACAGCACGGATGCGGTTACCGGCGTTCCCACGCGCCTGCCTTTCGAACTTTTGGAACAGCTGGGGGAACGGATACCCCGGGAGATTCCCGAGGTGGTGAGCGTCACGTACAACATTACCCGCAAACCGCCTTCCACCATAGAGGCCATTTAAAGCGGGTTGATGTTTTTAGCCTGATACAACCCACGGTGTCACAGATAAGCCTGCACAAGACACCGGCGCAGGCTAAAAGCTCCGGCCTGCTCAAGAGCCTCATTGTAAAAAGGAATTTTTGCCATTATCCGCAGCCTCATGTATTTGGATGGCATGGCACCGCGCTGCAACCCTGATGCCGTATTGATGAATGACAGGAGGCGCTTTATCGGTGCATTTAAATCCATGATGGCAGAGGGGGTCAAGAGGTAAAATGGAGCGCCGGGGCAAGGTAAAACCTGCGGGCAGGGAGGAGCGGAGATGAAACGCCGTCGCCAACGGCATATAGCCGGGATCCAGCGCCTGATTGACCTGGAAACACAAGCCTGGAATGCCGGGGATACGGAAACCTTGACCGGCCTTTTCCATCCGCACATGGTCTGGCCCTGGCCGCCACATAGCCGGGCGCACAACCCGTTGGCATGGGAGTTTGTACAGGGACGGTATAATAAAACCAGATGGAAAAAGCGCTGGCAACAGTTGTTTGACCAATACATCCTGGTGCGCAATGCGCGCAAAACCCTCAAGATAGAGGTGTCGGCTGAAGGCGACGGCGCTTTTGCCGTAGTGGCGGTAAACACCCTGTGGCAGCACAAAACCACGGGTAAAAAGATGTTATGGAAAGGCCTGGCAGGCAAGGGATATACCAAGACCAAAGGCGGATGGAAACTGATCTTTCATACCGGATTGCTGCAGTATAAAGGGCGCGCATTTCCGCCAGGAAGGCGGAGGTAGGAGGAGAAAATGGAATGCAAACAGGCTAAAAACATGGATTACTGCAATTGCACGTATTCCTGTTCAAGGAAGGGGATCTGCTGCGAGTGCCTTCATTACCACAGAAAAATGGGCGAATTGCCGGCTTGTTATTTTGATGCCAAGACTGAGCGCACGTATGACCGGTCGGTGGAAGCCTACCTCCGTGCCCGGCGTTGAAAGGCTGTTTTTCCATTTGACAGCCCATGCACTTGCAGGTATGATTTTTAGGCAGGCTGTGCGGATTTCCCACAGCCTGTTTTGTTGTTTTAGGAGGGAGTGGGCATGAAAGACAATACTGGCCATACTGTCCGGGAGGCGTTTTCCTCCAACCTGGGCTTTCTTCTGGCTGCCATTGGCGCAGCTGTCGGTTTGGGAAACATTTGGCGGTTTTCCTATATGGCCTACGCCAACGGCGGCGGGGCTTTTCTGGTGCCTTATTTCATCGCCCTTTTTTCAGCCGGCATTCCCTTGCTGATTTTGGAATACGGTCTTGGGCACAGGGCCAAAGCCTCGGCGCCCCTGGCTTTTGCTAAAATACACAGGCGTTGGGAATGGCTGGGGTGGTGGATGCCTGTCTTTGTCATGTTTGGAATCATGTTTTATTATCAGGTGGTGATAGGTTGGTGCGCCAATTTCACTGTTTTTTCATTCACCCTGGCGTGGGGAGGGGATTCCCAGGATTTCTTCCTTAAGCAGTACCTGGGCTTGACCAAAGGGCCGGGCGAGCTGGGCGGACTCCGCTGGCCGATTGTGGCGGCTACGGCGCTGATGTGGGGGGCCACCTGGATGATTGTATACCAGGAAGTGCATCGCGGGATTGAAAGGGCTTGTAAAATATTTATGCCGATTCTGCTCGTCACCACCCTGATTTTGGTCGGCTGGGGGCTGACCTTGCCGGGAGCAGCTGCCGGGATACAGTATTATCTCAAACCCAATTGGGCGAAACTGCAGGATTACAAGGTCTGGATGGCCGCCTATGGCCAGATTTTCTTTACCTTGTCCGTGGCCTTTGGCATCATGATTGCCTATGCCAGTTATTTGCCTAAAAAGTCGGATTTGGTCAAAAATGCCTGGATCACGAGTCTGACCAATTGCCTGCATTCGTTCCTGGCGGGATTTGCGGTTTTTGCGGTTTTGGGCTACCTGTCTTACGCCAAGGGGCTGCCGATTGATCAGGTCATCACGTCAGGACCCACCCTGGCTTTTGTCGTTTTTCCGGAAGCCATCTCCAAACTGCCGTTTTTGCGGGAAGTCTTCGGCATTCTCTTCTTTTCGGCGCTGATGATCGCCGGACTATCCTCGGGAGTCTCCATCGTGGAAGCGCTGACCTGTGCGCTGCGGGACAAGTTTGGCATCAGCCGGAACTGGGTGGTAACAGTCTTGTGCCTCATCGGCCTTTTCGGCTCGCTCATTTTTACCACCGGCGGAGGATTGTACTGGCTTGATATTGTGGATCATTTCCTCAATCAGTACGGGTTGGTGTTGTGCGGACTGTTGGAATGCCTGGTTATAGGGTATGTGCTCAAAGCCGGGGTTTTGCGTTCCCACGTCAACAGCAGCGCCCGTGTCAAGATGACCGTGGCCTGGGATTGGATCATCAAATACCTGACCCCGGCGATTTTAGCCGGGATGCTGTTGCGCTCCTTGTATTCGGAACTGGCCAAGGGCTATCAGGGATACTCATTGAGTGCGCTCCTGGGCATAGGCGTGACCTGGCTGCTGGCCACCCTGGCTGCCGCCCTGATGCTGTCGGTGTATCCCTGGGATCCTGTCCGGCTGCAGGCCGAGCACCGGCCCGAAGCCGATGCGCTCTTCCGCTAGGACAGCCTGTCCATGAGCCCGTTGGTGCATGTGTCTGTTTCCCTGGCCGGTGGTTTTTGCCTCGCTGGTGTAAGCGGTTCCTGGACGGCGGCGCTGTATTCCTGCCTCAGCGGCGTGCTGCTGGACGTGGATCACGGCTGCGATTATTTTTTTGCCCGCAAGCAATGGGTTTCGGCGCCGGATTTTTTCCGCTTCTGGAAGGATTTCTCGCAACCACACCTGTACCTGCCCTTGCACAGCATGGAATGGCTGCTGCTGTTGGGCGCGGCGGCCTGGCTGGGGTGGGCACCGGCAGTCACCGGCGGGCTGGCGTTCGGGATGCTGCATCATTTGCTTGTTGACCAGTGGGGCAACGGCGTTCATCCCGGGGGGTACTGGCTGATCATGCGCGGGCTCTGGAAATTCAGCAGCAAAAAAATATTGCGTTGGGGGGAGGCGCCGCCGAAGGTGCAATCATGAAAGCAACCGAAGAATTCATCAAGGATATTTTCCTGTCGCAGCAGGCCCTGATGGGGGGCAAGGCGGTGGGCATGACCCCGGCCCAGCGCCTGGTGCTGTTTTTCGCCTTTGTGATCGGCATCGGCGCCGGACTGCTGCTGATGCCTTGGT
>JAFGIQ010000318.1 GCA_016929575.1 candidate division FCPU426 bacterium | reverse complement strand
TGTTTGTCGGCAATGAAAACATTATTCAGGTCCACAGGGATGCAGCTCGAGGCATAAATTATCTCCACGGGTATGGTCGAGGTGATCCCAATGTGATCTTTTTTATAGATTTGCATCATGCCCCCGCCCATCCTCCGGGACCTCTTTATTTTTCATAAAACACCCAGGCATCTGTGCAATTGTGGTATGATACGCACATGCGGATGAATCGCAACGGCTTTATCGAGTATTTTTGCCAGCATGTTTCTCCCAAGCAAATTCGGTCCTGTTTTATCAGAAATGGGTTGTAATACCAATTCCCAGTCCGGTTTTATTTTACGCGCTAAAATAAAGGCTTTCTCCAATTCAGTCATGGAGGTTTTCGACCCCACGACTATTTTAATACACCCATGCGGAGTCGCAATTTTTTGTAAAAACCGCCTATGTTTCAGCATGGTTGCTTTCAATCCAGAGACAGATGCAAGTTTAATATCCACTGAAATATAATTGATTTGCCTTTGATGTTTTACTATATAATTGTACTCCAACCCGTTTGTTTCCAATAATATTTCAACTTTATTTATGTTTTTTCTCAATCCGGTTATAAGCGCATCCACAAAGAGCGGTTGCTCCAAAGGTTCACCGCCGGTGATGGCCACCGAAGGGATTCTGCGTGTACTATCAGCAGCGAGCAATATTTTCCCGATGATTTGCGCAGGCAGCACGGGATTGTTGTATTGGCGTCCGGATCCTGTCAGGCGTGGACGGAAGTTCCATTTTTCAGGAGTATACGCCTGGGCATGAGGCGTATCGCAATATCGGCAGCGTTGCTTGCACCCGGCCAAGCGAATAAACCATTGCGGCTTCCCTGCCCATGGTCCTTCTCCCTGTATGCTGAAGAAGACTTCGCTGACATAGCCGTACCGATCCTTGCTCTTACTCATAATAACGGACATAGGTTTGGGAAGACTCCCAAACCGTGACTGCGCGCAGCTGCACCGGATGTCCGGCAAGCTCCTTCCGGCAGGCTTGATAAATCAGGCGGGCGATATTTTCGGAAGTCGGATTGTCATGCGCGAATTCAGGCAGGTTGTTTAGCATGGCATGATCGTATCTTGCCAGCACCAGCTTCAATATCCGCTTGAGTTCCGTGAAGTCAATCGCCAGGCCTATCTCATTTAAGTCTTTGCGCATGACTTCCACTTTGACCTTCCAATTATGGCCGTGCACATTTTCACATTTTCCCTGATATGCACGCAGCTGGTGTGCGGATGATATTTCCTGTTCCACAACAATCTCGTACATGTTTCAGCCTCCCATCGACACCCGCTGAACCTGCTGCAGGCTGCGCCCCAGTATCAAGGCCCCCACCCGGTTAAACTGCTCAGGGACATCGGTGACCAGGTATTTTTGTCTCCCGGCTGTTTTTTTGCGGGATTGAAGCCTGTGCGTTTGCAGCACATTGACAAGCTCCTGCGCCACTTCTTCCGCCGAATCAATGATTCTGACCCGGGAGCCGCATACCCTGGCCAGCAATCCCTTTAAGGCCGGATAATGCGTACAGCCGAGAATGAGGCTGCGTATTTTTTTGTGCAGCAAAGGCCGCAGATACTTCCGGATGATATCCAAGGGTATGTTTCCTTTGAGCCAGCCTTCCTCCACCAAAGGTACGAGCAAGGGACAGGGCTGTGAATACACCCGGCTTGACGCCTGCAGACGGCAAATAGTGGTGGGATAGGCCCGGGATTGGATGGTCGCCCTGGTGCCGATCACACCAATAGGGCTTTTCCCGGCCTCTGCGACCGCGGCCCGCGCACCTGGTTCAATCACGCCCAGGATGGGTATTTTCAAATTCCGCCGCAAAGTGGGCAGTGCAAAGGCAGAAGCCGTATTGCAGGCCACCACCAGTGCTTTTATTCTGTAGCGCAGCAAATGCCTTACGCATTCTTTGGTAAAACGGACAACGGTTTCTCCCGCCTTGCTGCCGTAGGGTGTACGGGCGGTGTCCCCCAGGTAGACCAGCTCCTCATGGGGGCATTTGCGCCGAATGGCGTTTACTACTGTCAAGCCGCCGACACCGGAATCAAAGATCCCGATTGGATATGCATGGGGATTCCTGCGAATCATCGCCACTTCCTGTCATTATGAAGTTTAAACTCGATCGAATCGCTTAACGCTTCCCAGGAAGCTTCAATGATGTTTTGTGAAACGCCCACGGTGCCCCACATCATTTTTTCATCCTGGCTTTCGATAAAAACACGCACCCGGGCCGCGGTGCCGCTTTTTGATTCCAATACGCGAACCTTAAAGTCGATCAGATGCATTTTGCGCAGGTTTGGGTAATGGGGCTCCAGGGCCTTGCGCAGGGCATTGTCCATGGCATTGACCGGGCCATCACCTTCTGCCGCCGTATGCACCGGTTTACCCTGAATCTTCAGTTTGACAGTCGCTTCGGAAACAAGTTTGCCTTCCCGGTTTTCGACAATAACCCGGAAGCCTTCCAGGTCATAAAATATCCGGTTTTGCTTGAAATTCCTGGCAAACAACAGCCGAAAAGTGGCGTCCGCCCCTTCGAATTTGTATCCCAAGTGCTCCAGCTCTTTTATTCTATCAATAATGCTCCTGGCCTCCTTTGAGCCCGGCTGCAGTTTTATTCCCATCTGCTCGGCCTTAAACAGCACCGAGGCAACACCCGCCTGTTCGGAGATGATAATACGCCGCTCGTTGCCCGCGGTCTCGGGCGGAACATGTTCATAGGAAACGGTTGTTTTGCGCACGGCGTCCACATGCAATCCGCCTTTATGGGCAAAGGCATTAAGACCGACATACGGATTGTGTTCCCGCGGCGGCACATTGGCGATCTCGGCGACCAAACGCGAAACCTTGGTTAGTTTGGCCAGGTTTTTGGACAGCAGACAGCTTTTACCCATCTTGACCTGCAAATTGGGGATAAGCGAGCACAGGTTGGCATTCCCGCACCTTTCGCCGTAGCCATTGATGGTTCCCTGCACCATTTTCGCTCCCGCCCTGACTGCGGACATGGCATTGGCCACAGCCAGCTCCATGTCATTATGCGTATGGATGCCCAAAGGCGTATTAAATCTCTTTTTCACCTGGGCGGTGATGTCCTCAATATCCGAGGAAAGGGTGCCTCCGTTGGTGTCGCATAAAACCAGCCAGTCTGCCCCTCCCTTCACTGCCGCTTCCAAAACCTGCATGGTGCTTTCAGGATTGGCGCGAAACGCATCGTAAAAATGTTCGGCGTCAAAAAACACATCACGCTTCTTTGTCTTCAAAT
>JAFGIQ010000317.1 GCA_016929575.1 candidate division FCPU426 bacterium | reverse complement strand
CGATGAACGCAATTTGCAGCGCCAGCCCTTGGAAGCCATTCCGGGCGTGGAAAAAGTCATGGCCGTGCTCAAACCCTACAAACTTGCCAGCATTGAGGGGCACCCGGAAAAGACCGTGGTGACCGCCGGAACCCTGCAGGTGGGCGGCCCCCAACTGGCCGTCATTGCCGGGCCGTGTGCGGTGGAAAACCGCGGCATGTTTTTGGAAACCGCCAGGCAGGTTCAGCGCCTGGGCGGCGGGGGCCTGCGGGGCGGGGTCTTCAAGCCGCGCAGCAGTCCCTATTCCTTTCAGGGTTTGCGGAGTTCGGGCCTGAAAGTCCTCGGCGAAATCCGGCGCCAGGTGAAACTTCCCATTGTGACCGAGGTTTTGGATCCGCGGGATGTGCCGGCCGTCTCCCGGGCGGCCGACATCCTGCAAATAGGGACGCGCAACATGCAGAATTACGAGTTGCTCAAAGCCGCGGGCCGGATGAAAAAGCCGGTTTTATTGAAGCGCGGCCAGGCGGCCAGCATCGATGAATTCTTGATGTCCGCGGAATATGTCATGTCGCAGGGCAATTACCAGGTCATCCTGTGCGAACGGGGCATAAGGACATTCAATGATTACACCCGCAATACGCTGGATCTGACGGTGATTCCCGCTTTAAGGGAAAGGACGCATCTGCCGGTCCTGGTTGACCCTTCGCATGGAACCGGAAAGCGGGATTATGTCATCCCCATGTCCTTGGCAGCGGTTGCTGCCGGCGCGGACGGCCTTTTGCTGGAAATCCATCCGCAGCCTGACCAGGCGCTGGTTGATGGCCAGCAATCCCTTTCCCTTACGGAATTTGAGCGGCTCATGAAAGCGCTGCGGAAAATAGCGCCGGCCCTGGGCCGGGAAATATAATCCCCTTTCCCCTTTTGCCTATCCAATGATTTGTTTCCCGCAGGGAGGAAAACAAGGACGAGGGTTACCTGGATATCCCGCATTTTAGCAATGAAATTTTATATAAAATAAGAACAATACTTGATAAGCAAGATTATTTTTTTATTTCTTGATTATGACTGTATTTAAAGGAATTTAGTGTATCATATTAAAACACAGACTATTTTAAATAAATAAATAAGCCTTTTATTTTGGGTCATTATTTGACTGGCGGTTGTTTTTATGATTTAATAGTAGGGTTCAGTATGCGTTTGAAAAAATGTACACAAAGGGAAAACATATGAAAAATATACCTTCCAATATCCCTTTATCCCTGGCGTGGTGGAGCGCGCCTCAAAGGAAAAGTCTGACCCGCACTGTATCCATGGCAATTGCGCTGACTTTTCTCCTGCCATATCTCACCTTTGCTTTTGATCCTGCAAGATACCCTGTGCCTGACAACAGCGTTCAGTTTAACCAGCAGACTGTCCACCTTCCTGACAAATATGCGTCCACTAAAAGTGTTTTTCAAGGCGGCGCTGAGCTGGTGATTCATATCCAGGATTTGCATTGCAATTATGAAGCCCAGTCCAATATTGCGGCGGTCATCGGCCAGCTGGCCAAGGAGGGTTTGGCGGACTTGGTGGCCATTGAGGGCGCCTCGCTGCCCATCAATGTCACGCCCATTTCCACCTTTCCCGATGACAAGGTCAGGCTGGAGACCGGGAAATATTTTATGCGCCAGGGCATGCTCAGCGGTGCGGAGTTTTTTGCCGCCACCGGCGGCCAGCCGGTATTCATCACCGGCATTGAGAAAGCGGAATTGTATGAGGAGAGCAGGGAACTGCTCAAGGAATTTTTAAACGATGAAATAATGGGATGCCTCTATGACCTCAAGGATCTGCTGTACAGCCTCAATGACAGTCTGTATACAGAGCCGCTTAAGGAACTGGAGGCGCACACCCTTGCCTTCAGGCAGGGAAAAGTCAACCTCCATCCGTACTGTCTGTACCTGCTGCAACAAGCCCAACAACACAGGCTGGCGGTTGACCCATATCCCCAACTGTTGGCATACGTCGCCAATTTCCAAAACCGGCTGCCCGCAGGCGTGGAGTTCGAGCCGCTGCTGGATGAAAGCCAAAGCCTGGAGCAGGCTTTGCGCGCGCAATTGTACACGGACCAGGGCCAAAAAGACCTGGATGCCTGGAAACAGCGCCTGGAGGTCATGGAAAAGCTGTTGAACATTTCGGTCACGCCCGAGGAACTGGCCGCTTTCCGGGCTGACCCCGCAGCCTTCCAGGTGGAGCCGGTGCTGGCTTTTTACCGCCGGTGCGGGGGCAAGGATGACATCATGCCCGAGGCCAACACGCTTAATGAGGCGCTGGCACAAGTGCTCCGTTTTTATGCCTTGGCGGACCAGCGCAGCCGGGCTTTTGTTGAAAACACCCTGGCGCGCATGTCCGAACAAAGAAACCATTGCGCGGTTTTGATCACCGGCGGTTTTCATACGGAAAAAGTGCTGGCGGATTTGAAAAACAGGAACATCAGTTATATTTCCCTGGTGCCGCGCATCAGCCGCGCCGATACGTCCAACCCCTATTTTTCCCTGATCCGCGGGCTGCAAACGCCCTGGGAAAAAATGCTGCTGGAAAACCAAAATACTTTTGCCAAGGCCCCGCACCTGCCCCAGTCACCCCGGCCCCTGTCCGTACTGACGCCTCAAGAAGAAAAGCTGCTTCCCGAAGTCGCACAGATGTTTATGAATCTCAACCGCATGGTGGTGCAAATCATTGATGTCGGGCTGGGTTTGGATGAAAGCCAGGGGGATATCAGCGAGGCACAGGCAAAATGCGAGCAAGACTCTGGCACCTATCCTTATGCTAACGCCTTGCCTGTGGATTGGGATAATGCCGAGTCGGCGGGCGATGTGTTTATTGTTCCATTCAAGGGAGTAAGGGGCGGAGTGGTGTTTGAACCCAACGGCGATCCTTATGGCCTGCGGGCCCAGCAAGCAGGCGGCCTGCAAATGGATTTTACCCCTTATGAAGCCGTGGTTTTAAGACAAGACGTTTTGGAGGAAAACCGGGAGCGGCTTATGGGCGCGGGAAACCGCGTCAAGGGGATCGAAGTGCGCGACCTGCTCATTCACGCGCTTTCCCAAACGCCTGTTGTGGCCCCGGCGGTGCTGCCCATGGACATTGCCTATCACCAGGCAGGCGGCCAGCAAATCAGCCAGGCCGTGGAAGAAGTTGGGGCGTATGTGGAAACAGCCAGAAGGCGGCAGGAAAAAACCCGGATGAAAGCCAGGCAAGAGCGGGTGGCTTCCAAACTGCGCCTGCGTCCGCGCAGCCTGCGGCAGTCGCTGCTGGCAAGGGTGCTGGCCGCGGTATTGCTGCTGGCGCCGGTCGGAGGGAAGGT
>JAFGIQ010000316.1 GCA_016929575.1 candidate division FCPU426 bacterium | reverse complement strand
TTTTTCGCAGACGCTTTCTCACCATACCTTGGATACTCCTATAAACAGTGGTTGAGTATTGCATAATAAATAGTGATTTGACCCAGCCTGTTTAGCCAGGGGAGATTCATTTTTTGAATATATACTATTGACAAACCAGAAAGGATTGCATACCATTGCAAATGATTATCGTTTGCAAATGGAGAAAATAATGCACTACCGCCATACCAGGCAACGTAAGATGATTCTGGAAGAACTGCAAAGGCTGGATTCTCATCCAACGGTTGAAGAATTTTACACTATTATTAAACCCAAAATGCCGGGCATGGGGCTTTGTACAGTATACAGGAATTTGGAAAAATTTTCCGAGTTGGGGTTGATACATAAAATTTTGGGAGTGCCGGTGCGATATGAAGGCAATCCCACTGCACACAATCATATTAAGTGTGTGAGGTGCGGGAAGATTGAAGACCTGCACCTGGAGGTCACGTTTGAACGCAATCAGCTGGAAGCACAAGGGTATCAATTGCATGCATACGCCCTGGAAATCAACGGTATCTGTCCGCAATGCCGGTCAAGGCAAGAACAATAATCAAGGAGGAGTAACATGTCTGCCATCAAAGGCACGCAAACCGAGAAAAACCTGCTCGTCTCTTTTGCCGGTGAATCGCAAGCAAGAAACCGGTATACCTATTTTTCCGCCAAGGCCAGGAATGAAGGGTATATGCAAATCTCGGCCATTTTTGAGGAAACCGCCAACCAGGAGAAGGAGCACGCCAAACGGTTTTTTAAATTCCTGGAAGGCGGCGAGGTGGAAATCACCGCTGCCTATCCCGCCGGGGTGATCGGGGATACCCTGGCAAATCTGGAAGCCGCAGCCGCGGGCGAGCAATATGAAAACACCAAAATGTATCCGGGTTTTGCCAAGACCGCCCGGGAGGAAGGCTTTGAGGAAATAGCCAAAATCTTTGAGGCCGTAGTGGTGGCGGAAAAAAACCATGAAGAACGTTACCGGGGATTGGCGCAAAACATCCGCCAAGGAAAGGTGTTCAAGCGCACGGCGGGAACAAAATGGGTGTGCAGGAATTGCGGCTATGTGCATGAAGGGGCGGAGGCGCCCCAAAACTGTCCGGCCTGCGCACATCCGCAGGCCCATTTTGAACTGCTGGGCAGAAACTGGTAATATTTCCGCCTGCGGTCCGGCACTTTGGATTGCAGCGTGCAGGGCATATGTTGCAGGCAACGCAGCGATGTGAAAGGGATACCAGCGAAAACAATTGTGCCTTTGGCAGGCGGTGCCGGGGGAAAGAGAGGCCCAGATGAAAGCCATACCGATTAAACCGGATCTCTATTGGGTGGGTGCCAAGGATTGGAATTTGCGGGATTTTCACGGCTATAAAACCCAACGTGGGTCGACGTACAACGCCTTTTTATTGCTGGATGAAAAAGTGGTGCTCATTGACACCGTGAAGTCGTATTTGTGCGAAGAGATGATGACGCGCATCCGCAGCGTCGTGGATCCGGCGAAAATCGACATGATTGTGTCCAACCATGTGGAAATGGACCATTCCGGCAGCCTGGAAGCGGTTTTGCACCTCGCGCCCGCGGCCGAGGTATTAACCTCGGTTCATGGGGAAAAAGGATTGCAGGCGCATTTCAATACTTCCGGCTGGAATCTGCGCGCAGTCGGCAACGGGGAAGAAAGATCCACCGGCAGGAAATCCCTGGCGTTTTTCCACATCCCCCTGGTGCATTGGCCTGATTCCATGGCCACGTATATCCCGGCAGATAAAGTGCTGTTGCCCAACGACGCCTTTGGCCAGCATATCGCCCTCGGATCCATTTTTGATCATGAAAGCCCGTTGGATGTGGTGATGCAGGAAGCGGCGAAGTATTACGCCAACATCGTGTATCCCTACGGCAGCCAGGTGGAAAAAGCATTGGCCGCCTTGCAAGGGCTGGATTTTAATCTGATCGGGCCCAGCCACGGCATCATCTGGCGCCGCCATCACCAATTGATCATGGAGAAGTATAAGCAATGGGCGCGCCACGATCATGAAGAAAAAGCCGTGGTGGTGTATGACACCATGTGGGGTTCCACCGAAACCCTGGCCCAGGCAGCCCAGGCGGCTTTTGAAGACCAGGGGGTGCCGGTGATTGTGCGCAGCCTGAAGCACAGCCACATTTCGGATGTGATGACCGATGTCTTGGAGGCCAGGTACGTGGTGCTCGGGACCCCGACTTTGAATAATGGCATGTTGCCGACCCTGGGGGCTTTTATGACCTATCTCAAGGGGCTGAAACCACAGCGGAAAACAGGCTTTGTTTTCGGGAGCTATGGCTGGAATCCACAAGCGCTCAAGGAAGTCGAGGAAATTTTGCGGGGATTGGGCTGGGAATTGCCGGAACCGGCCTTCAATGTCAAATATCGGCCGCAAGCCGGCGATGTCCAAAAGCTGAAAGCAGCGGTGGCGGCCTTGTGCCGCCGGCAGACCAACGAAAAAAAGGGAGAGCAAGCATGAACACCAATCCGCCTATTTTGCCGGCGCCTCCTATAAAAGCGTCTCCACGGGGGTTCCCTTGCTGCTGGATCATGCGCTGGCAGCAGTGGAATGCCGGGTGATCAGCGACCTGGATATGGGTACGCACGCGATCTTTGCGGGGGAAGTCATTAAAGGCAGGGTCCCGACGACCGCGCCGACGTACCGCGAATATGCTACGGAGGATACACCATGAATATTTTTCAAGGACAGGAGATCGTTACCATCGCCATCCGTATTGAGGAGAACGGGGAGCGTTTTTACAATCTGGCGGCAAACCGGAGCACGGACCTCACAATCAAGGAGATTTTCTTGCACCTGCGCGACGAGGAAACAAAACACAAACGGACTTTTGAAGAATTACAAAAGCAAATCGGGGAGTATCAGCCGCCGGAAAGCTATGCGGGGGAATACGCGGAGTATTTGCGCTCCTTTGTGGACAAAGTGCTTTTCCCGGCCGACGGCGAAAGCGCGGAGGAAAAACACCTGGCGAGCACGCTTTCCGCCATCCGTTTCGCCATTCAAAAGGAGCTGGATTCCATCTATTACTACATGGAAATGAAAGTTTTCATCCCCGGCACCCAGCATCAAGCCGTCGAGCAGATCATCACGGAAGAGCGCGCGCATTTTATGCAACTGATCCAGTTGGAAAAAACCATGCGTTAGGATCCGCCGGCTGTTTCGGCCACCATCATAGTGAAAGGGGATAAAAAATGAAAAAATATGTCTGTGATGTATGCGGGTATGTCTACGATCCGGCGGTCGGGGATCCGGAGAACAATATTGCCGCCAACACGCCTTTTGAACAATTGCCGGAGGATTGGACCTGTCCGGAATGCGGGGCGGCCAAGGATCAGTTTTCGCCGCAGGAGTGAAAAGGGAAACATTCGCGTTATCACAGCGGGGCAATGGCGGAGAATTCCCCGAAAAGCGGGCCGGATGCTAGCGGCGGATAGGCAAGAGGGTCTGCCAGCTTTAAAGGGAAACGGAGGCCGTGGCATGGACATGTCTTTGGATTTTAAACTGCCGCAGGAAGCACATCTTGACCTGCATT
The DNA here is from genome assembly GCA_016929575.1 of candidate division FCPU426 bacterium. GTDB lineage: Bacteria > Oederibacteriota > JAAXVQ01 > JAAXVQ01 > JAUVAV01 > JAFGIQ01. The sequence continues at coordinate 2,697 of JAFGIQ010000316.1, read as the reverse complement.
CCGCACCGGATACCATTTATGATGTCTGTATCCTGGGAGGCGGGCCGGCGGGCTTGACAGCAGCCATCTATGCGGCCCGCAAGCAATTGGATACCGTGTTGATTTCGCCCAACCTGGGGGGGCAGGTTTTATCCACCAGCGGCATAGAAAACTACATGGGCTTTCAATTTATTCAGGGGGCGGAGCTGGCGGTGAAATTTTCCGAGCAGATCGGCCGCTTCCCCCTTAAAATCGCACAACAGCAACAAGCAACCAAGGTGGAGAAGCGGGATGAAAAGTTTGCCGTATACACGGATGCGGACCAAAGCCTTTGGTGCCGGGCAGTGATCATTGCCACGGGCAAGCGCTGGAAAAATCTGAACATCCCCGGGGAGGAACAATACCGCGGCCGCGGGGTGTCGTACTGTTCAGTCTGCGATGGCCCCTTCTTTAAAGGCAAGCCGGTATTGGTTGCCGGCGGCGGCAATTCCGCGCTGACCGCGGCGGTGGATATGCTGGGCCTGGGCAGCCAGGTGTCTGTTGTCAATATCAGCCCCCAGTGGCAGGCGGATGAAGTATTGCTGGCGCAGGTGCAGGGCAGGGCGGAACTTTACGCCGGACACGCATTGCGCGAGATTCACGGTGATGGGGGCAAAGTGACGGGCGCGACGCTGGTACCGGTCAAGGGCGGGCCGGAAAAGACCCTGGCGGTTGCCGGAGTATTTATTGAAATCGGCCTGGTGCCCAATACTGAAGTTTTTAAAACCGTGGTCGACCTCAATATGGCGGGGGAAGTGAATGTAAACTGCATGTGTCAAACCTCCCAGCCCGGTATTTTTGCGGCTGGTGATTGCACGAATGTGCCGGACAAACAAATCATTATAGCAGCCGGCGAGGGTGCCAAAGCGGCGCTGTCTGCCTATCGTTTTTTAAAAAACATTCCCGCGGATAATCCTTCTTGCCGTTGATAGTGTCTATACCAGGAGGAAATACACGCTGAAACCAGGCCTTGGCAGCATTTTCGCGGCAGGAACGGGCAAGAGGCAGGAATTTTAAAATAATTGTTGTGCCTATACGTGACGTGCTATAGTAAGCCGCTGGTGTGGCCGCATGGGCCAGATATCCTGTCTTCATCCCCTGAGACCCCGCGCATGCGCGGGGAGGAATTCGGATGCAGGCGGATTTTCCATGACAATAAAAGAGGTGATGGGTATGCAGCAAAAGGTCGTGGTGATAGGCGCCGGCTCGGTGGGGGCTACCTTTGCGTATGCATTGCTGCAAAGCGGCCAGGCGAGGGAAATTGTCTTGATTGATGTCAACCGGGAAAAAGCGCTCGGCGAAGTTATGGATTTGCAACAGGGGGCCGCGTTTACCCGTCCGGTGAATATCCGCCTGGGCGAATACCGGGATTGCGCGGATGCGGATGCAGTGGTGGTCACCGCCGGAGCCAAACAGAAGGCGGGGGAAACACGCTTGGAACTATCAGGCCGGAACGCGCGCATTCTGGCCGCGATGATACCGGACATTGTCAGGAACGGGATGAAGGGAGTTTTGATCATCACCTCCAATCCCGTGGATGTCCTGACGCAGCTGGCCTGGAAATTGTCGGGCCTGCCCAGGGGGCGCGTGCTTGGTTCCGGAACCGTGCTGGACAGTTCCCGGCTGCGATCCCTGCTGTCCAGCCACTGCCGGGTGGATGCCAGGAACATCCACGCCATGATTATTGGCGAGCACGGGGATTCCGAAGTCGCCGCCTGGAGCGCAGCCACTATCGGCGGCGTGAAAATCGACAGGTACTGCCAAAGCTGCGGCCTATGTCCGGGCGCAGAGCAGTATCCGCACCTTTTGGACCAGGTTAAAAACGCGGCCTACGAAATCATCAGCCGCAAAGGGGCGACATTTTATGCTGTGGGCCTGGCGCTGGTGCAGATCGTGGCTGCAGTGCTGCGGGACGAACACCGCGTTTTACCGGTGACGCAGGTCCAGGAGGAGGTATACGGCGTTTCCGAAGTGGCGCTGTCTTTGCCCGCGGTGGTCGGCACAAACGGAGTGGAACGTGTTTTGGCGTTGGAGTTGAGCAATGATGAGCAGGAGGCGCTCACCCGCTCGGCGCGATTGCTCAAAGAAAATTTTCAGCAGGTGTGGCAGGCAATCTCTTCCGGCCAGGGTTGAATATGGAAAAAACAACGGGCAGACAGGAAATATTGCAGGGCATACCCGCTTCGCCGGGAATACAGGTGGGCCGGGTTTGCTTCTGGAGCGATCCGGAGGCGGTTCCGCGTTATCACATTTCACCGGACCAGGTGAAGCAGGAATTAAACCGCCTGGATGAAGCGCTGGCGCTTTCACGGCGCCAAATAGAGCAGTTGCGGCAGCGCGTGGAAAAAGAACTGGGGCCCGAAGAAGCCTCGATTTTTTCCTCCCACACGATGTTTTTGGATGATCCTTCCTTTTACGCCCAAGTCGAGCGGAAATTGATCAATGACAATGTCAATCTCGAGGCGGCGGTGGAGGAGGTGGTTGAGGAAATAGCGCAGATTTTCCTGAAAATAGCCGACCCCTATTTGCGGGAACGCGCCAATGATTACCGCGATGTCGGCCGGCGGGTGCTGGAGAACCTGGTTTCCTATCAGCGGCAGTGCACGCTGGAGGAGGGGGAACCGGTTATCATGGTCGCCCGCGAGTTGATGCCCTCGGATACAGTGCATTTCCACCGGC
>JAFGIQ010000315.1 GCA_016929575.1 candidate division FCPU426 bacterium | reverse complement strand
TACCAGTCTTTTTCGCTGAACGCCGTCTCATCCCCATCCCAAACATCCATTCAGGCAGATGGCTATAAAACCTTTTTCAGAGGTTTCAGTTTATAAAAAAGCACCGTTTTGCAATGGGCGTGCAGGGGATATCTTTTTACCCAGCAGGGCGGGGACAAGTGCACGGACGCCGGGGATTGCCCTGCGTCTAAGCAAAAGGGTTGAGCCGCGGACTTTTCTTTTCCGCTGCCTGCTGGGTAAAAAGATATCCCCTGCACGTATACGCGCAATTTGGACAGCCATGATTTCCCCTGTTGCTGTATGCATGGGCTGAAGGATTGTTGAAATAATGCCTTCACTTTGGGTCGCCGCGTTCTTATTCTATCCCTCCGCATAAAAGTGTTTGTAAAATGTTAAATCCAATTTCCTTCCCAAATTTCAATTAAAATATGCTAATCTGTGATTAACCGTACCATTCCTGTAATTGGGTTTAAGTTCGTGCAACTACTTTTTCCCGAGGAGGATTCCAATGCGCATTCTGGTTACCGGCGGAGCCGGCTTTATTGCCTCCAACGTGGCGGATGCCTATGTCCAGGCCGGGCACGAGGTGGCGGTGGTGGACAATTTGTCGTCAGGGTTCAGGGAAAACATCAATCCCAAAGCCAGATTCTACGAGCAGGACATCGCGGATCCGAAGGTGTTGGACATCTTTGCGGATTTCAAACCCGAGGTATTAAACCACCATGCAGCTCAAATTTCAGTGCCCCTGTCCGTGGATGATCCCAGGGGCGATGCCCGGGTGAATGTCATGGGCTGGCTGAATCTATTGGAAGGCTGCCGCGCGCATGGCATTAAAAGGGTGCTCTATGTGTCCTCGGGCGGGGTGGTGTACGGCGACCCCGAGCAATTGCCTGCAGATGAAACTTTTCCCATCCGGCCCGAATCCCCCTACGGCATTGCCAAGGCCACAGGCGAGCATTACCTTCATTTCTACTCCCGCCAGGCCGATTTTACCTATGTGACCTTCCGTTATGGCAATGTCTATGGACCGCGCCAAGTGCCGCACGGCGAGGCGGGCGTGGTTTCCATTTTCATTCAGTCCCTGATGGCCGGGAAAGCGCCGACCATATTCGGCGACGGCTCATGCATCCGCGATTATGTGTTTGTCGGCGACGTGGTCCGCGCAAATGTGCTGGCCCTGGGCAAAGGCGAGAATGTCGCTGTCAACATCGGCACCGGCATTCCCACGGATGTGAACCAGGTCTACCAGGCTGTGCAGGCCGCGATGAAAAACCAGACTCCGGCCCTGAGCGGCCCGGCGCGCCGCGGGGATCTGAAAGCCATTTACCTCAACGCCTCCCTGGCGGAAAAAATTCTCGGCTGGAAGCCGGAGGTGAGGTTTATGGATGGCGTGAAAAAGACGTATGAGTATTTCCGGGACAAGGCCAAGGGGGTATAGGCAGTGAAAGCCATCATCCTGGTGGGCGGCGAGGGCACGCGCCTGCGGCCCCTGACGCTCCACCGTTTAAAAAGCATGGTGCCCATGGCCGGCCGGCCTTTTTTAGAATATCAATTCGCACTTTTGCGCCGGCACCATGTGCGGGAGATCACGCTTTCCATCTGCCACAAGCCGGATCTTATCCGCAGGGCGTTTGGCTCCGGCAAAAAGTACGGGGTGACGCTTCATTACGCAACCGAAGACAAACCCCTGGGAACCGCCGGGGCCATTAAAAATGCGGAGAGATACGTTGCCGGCGGCAGGGAGCCGGTGGCGGTGTTAAACGGGGATGAATTGACGGACTGGGATTTTACCCGCATGGCGGCTTTTCATCAAAAACACGGGGCGCTCATCACCATTGGTTTGACATGGATTGCGGATCCCACTTCGTACGGCCTGGTCTTGTTCAATTCCCGGGGACGGGTGACCCGTTTTGTGGAAAAACCGAGCCTGGACGAAGCGCGGAGCCATTGGATCAATTCCGGACTGTATATCTTCAACCCCCGCGCTTTTACCCTGATACCTGAAGGTGCGGCATATTCGGCGGAGCGGGAATTGTTCCCCAATGTTTTAAAACAGGGGGAATGCGTATGCGCCTATGCCGGCCGCCATTATTGGAAAGACATAGGCACGCCGGCAAAGTACCATCAGGCGCATATTGATATTTTGGAAGGACGGTTGCCCATGCTGCCGGTGGGGACCCCCTGGAGGGGAAAACACAGGCTGCGCATCGGCCGCGCGTGCAGGCTTCACCAGACCGCCCGCCTGTATGATCCGGGGATCATCGGTGATAATTGTCAAGTGGGAGAAGAAGCGCAAATCGGGGAATTTGCGGTCCTGGGACGGCGTGTCAAGGTGGAACCCCGGGCTGTTTTACAGCGCTGTGTCATATGGGATGAAGTGGTGGTCGGAGAGGGTGCGCGCCTGACCGGCTGCCTGGTGGGAGCAGGCTGCCGCATTGGCCGTTATGCCCAAGTCAGCCCGGGAGCAGTGTTGGGTGACAATGCAGTCATCCCTGATTACAGCCAAGTATAGGCAGGCACGACGTGCTCTGTACTTGTACAACGCAGGCGATAAAAGCCTTTTTTAGCCAGCAGGACCAGGGCCGCTTTGAGAAAGGAACTATTCGCTAGACATGGCCGCTGCACACGCAAAATCAGCAGAAGTGCTGGTTATAGGGACAGGAGCCGTAGGAGGTTTCTATGGCGCCAAATTAGCCCAGTCCGGTGCGCGCGTTTCGGTGCTGTGCCGTTCGGACTATTCTGCGGTCAAGGCCGGGGGCATTCACATTAAAAGTCCGCAGGGGGATTTTACCTTTCGGCCAAAACAGGTGCTGCAGTCGCTCGATGAATACCGGGGAAATCCGGATTATATCCTGGTTACTTTGAAAGTCCTGCCCCAGATTGACGTGGCGCGTCTGATTGAAAAAAGCGTCAAACCCGGGACCAGTGTGGTATTGCTGCAAAATGGAGTAGGCATCGAAGAGCCCGTGGCCAGAGCCCTGCCCGATACGGAAATCATCAGCGGACTGGCATTTGTCTGTTTGCAACGGTCCGGCCCCGGACAGATACACCATCAATGCTACGGCCGGCTTGCACTGGGCACCTATCCGGCGGGCAGTTCGGAGAAAGTGGAGAAACTGTGCCGCCTTTTTGCCGGGGCGGACATTCCTTGCCTTCCCGAGCAAGACATAATTGCCGCCCGCTGGCGGAAACTGGTATGGAATGCGCCTTTTAATCCCATCTCGGTTTTGTCCGGGGGAGTGACCACAGCCCAGATTCTGGCTTTGCCGGATACGCGCGAAATGGCCGAAAAAATCATGGCCGAAGTGTGCCTGGTTGCCAGGGCCTGCGGACATCCGCTGGAAGCGGATATTATTCCAAAAAACATACAGGCAACGGAGAAAATGGCGCCTTATAAAACCAGCATGTTGCAGGATTACACAGCCGGCCGGCCCATGGAGATCGAGGCTATTTTAGGCGCCCCCTTGCGCATGGCCAAACAACACGGCCTTGTTACCCCCTATCTGGAAATGACCTATAGTCTGATGAAATTGGCGGAAAGACATCTTGAGGAAAAAAAGCACTTCAAGGCCTCCCTGGTGGATTTTTTCGGAAAAAAAGCCGCGCCCCCGGGGAACAATTAGAAACCCCCGGATGCGGGCCGGCGGCAGGGGAGTATAGCATGCAACCACAAAACCATAAAGGGCGTACTGCCTTGCTGGCCATCCTCTTTGTTGCCGCCTGCAGGCTGCCCGGCAGTGCAGGAACGTATTTGGTAGACCGGACCGAAGACAATGCAACCATTGCCGGCACCCTGCGGCATGAGATTTACTTCAATGCCAACATCAATCCGGGTCCTGACACCATTATTTTTAATGTAGGAACCTCCATTGCGGTATACAGCCAGATCGATGTCAACGGCCAGCTTGAAATCCAGGGCAGCGGACAGACCATCGGGGCATATGCCAAGACCTATCCCATTTTCAATTTCGGCAACGGCGCTGCAGGCAGCACCATCACCGGCATTGCTTTGGTGGATGCGGATGTCGGCCTTTTACTCGGCAGCAATTGCAACGGTACGATCGTGAAAGGCTGCAGGATCGGCACGGACTGGGAGGAGGTGGATGACCGGGGATGCAACATCGGCATCGATGTACGCAGCCATTATAATGTGATCGGCGGCCCGGCCGGAGACCGGAACATCATCATCAACAACGGCCAATATGGCATTCGCCTGTTGCATACCATTATTCCCAGGCAAAACAAAATCCAGGGCAACTACATTGGCTTGCAAAGCGATGGGATGACCGCGGTTCCCAATGATATTGGTATTTTCATCCAGGATTCGCTTTCCGCCTGGATCGGCGGGGATGCTGCCAGCGGGGAAGGAAACCTGATCTCCGGCAATACGCAATACGGGATATACTGCGACAGCGCGGACTGCATCGGCAATACGATTGTGGGCAATCTCGTCGGGCTCAACGCGGCGCAATCCGCCCAGGTACCGAACCAGGCGGACGGCATACGGTTTAATCAAAACTGCGCCGGCAACTATGTGGGACTGCCCGGCAGCAGCCAGTACCGCAAT
>JAFGIQ010000314.1 GCA_016929575.1 candidate division FCPU426 bacterium | reverse complement strand
CCCGGTGAATACAGGAAAGTGCTGGCCAAGCTGCAGGAGCTGCTGGGCATCGATGCGGCCGTGATTGAGGAAAAAATAGAAAAAAGAAAATTGCGCTATTATGAATCCATCCGGCTGAAATCCAATCTTGACCGCAATCTGACCGCCGTGATTGAGGAACACCGCCCCGAATTGCAAGGCGTGGTGGTGCTTACCGAGTCGCGGCGGCATTACAAATACAACCAGCTGGGGTTTCATGTTTTGGGATATGTCGGGGAAATATCCGAACACGAACTGGCTTTGCGGGAAGGATATCAGGCGGCCGACATCATCGGGCAGTCCGGCGTGGAAAAGGTGTATGACCATTATTTGAAAGGGCGCAACGGCTGGCTTCACATCGAAGTGGACGCCCTGGGCCGGCAAATGGGAATTTTGGGACGGGAGGCGCCCTGGACCGGCCACAACCTGGTTTTAACCCTGGATCGCAAGCTGCAGGAGCGGGCAGAGGAAATCCTGGGAGACAGCAAAGGCGTGATTATCGTCGAAGACGTGCGCACAGGAGAAATCCTGGCCTTGGTTTCCTTCCCGGCGTTTGATCCCAACCAGTTCGCCTGGGGCCTGTCCCGGCGTGCCTGGGAGAAACTGCGGCAAAACCCGGATTATCCTTTGACCAACCGCGTGACCCAGGGCTTGTATCCGCCGGGGTCACTCTTTAAGGTCGTGACCCTTTTGGCCAGCCTCGAGGAACAACTGGTAGGTCCGGCGCAGACCTTCCAGTGCAAGGGGGTTTTTTGGATAGCCACCTGGCCCTACCGGTGCTGGCAGGACCGCGGGCATGGGCATGTGAACGCCCTGCGCTCCCTGGTGGAATCCTGCGACATTTATTATTACCACTTGGGGCTGCGCATCAAAGTGGACCGACTGGGCAAATGGGCGCGCGCCTTTGGTTACGGGCATCCCAGCGGGATCGACCTCCCCAACGAATTGTCCGGCCTGGTTCCCAGCGCCCAGTGGAAGGAGCGGACGCAGAACATGCCGTGGTTTCCCGGCAATACGGTCATGATGTCCATCGGCCAGGGATATATTTTGTCGACACCCATGCAGATGCTCAACACCATTGCCGCGACAGCCAACCGCGGGGTCATCTTCCGGCCGCATTTGCTAAAAGAGGTGCAAAGCAGATCAGGCCGCTTGATCCACGAAGTCAAACCGGAGATGATGTACAAGGTAAACGCATCCCCCAAAAACTGGGATCTGGTGCAAAAAGGGCTGCTGGGCGTTGTTCAAAGCCCGCGCGGCACGGGCAGGCTGGCCAGGATAGCCGGCATCAAGGTGGCCGGAAAAACGGCCACTGCCCAGAATCCGCACGGGGAGGACCATGCCGCCTTTGCGGCCTATGCCCCGGCTGACAAACCGGAAATTGCAGTTTTGGTATATCTGGAAAACGCAGGCGGCGGCGGGGCCATGGCCGCCCCCCTGGCGAGACAAATCATGGAGGCGTACTTTGGTGTATATTCAGCAGAAGACATGGAGGCAGCCCAGAAGCAGTAGCCCGCTGCGCATGGTGCAGGAGATGGATTTGACCATTCTGCTGCCGGCCTTGTTGCTGGCCGTTATCGGCGTGGCCATGGTTTATTCGGCAACGTACGCCAAGGACGGCATGCCGGCATTTTATCTCAAACAGATTGTCTGGATTGCCCTGGGCCTGATTGCGATGATATTTTTCGCCTCCTTCAATTTCCAGGTTTTGATAGAGCGCTACTCCCAGCCGGCGTATTGGGTGCTGCTGGTGCTGTTGGCTGTTTTATTGGCCGCCGGGGAACAAATTTCCGGATCCAAACGCTGGATTTTCCTCGGGCCTTTTGGCTTCCAACCCTCGGAATTTGCTAAAGTGGCCACCACCCTGGTGCTGGCGAAATATCTGGCGGCCAGGCAGGATAAGGTCCGGGAATGGCAGACGGTGATGATGGCGTTTCTGATTGGGGGCATTCCCATGGTTTTAATACTGCGGGAGCCGGATCTGGGCACGGCGCTGCTTTTTTTCCCCCTGGTTTTTGCCCTGCTGTATACGGTCGGCGTGCCGGTGAAAAGATTGTTCTACATCATCAGCACGGGGGTCTTGGCCTCGCCGCTGGTGTGGATGCTGCTGAAAGACTACCAAAGGCGCAGGCTGATGGTTTTTCTCAATCCCAATTCCGACACCCTGGGGGCGGGGTATAATGTCATCCAGTCAAAAATCGCCATTGGCTCGGGAGGATTTTTAGGCAAGGGCTGGCTGTCCGGCACCCAAGGGCAGTTGAAATTCGTGCCCGAGCATCATACTGATTTTATTTTTTCGGTGATGTCGGAAGAATGGGGATTTTTAGGGGTCATGGTCCTCTTGTTGCTGTTTGTGCTGATGCTGCTGCAGATGCTGCGCATTGCCAGAAGCGCACGCGACCTGGGGGGGAGTCTGACCGCCGTGGGATTGACAACCATTCTTTTTACACAAGCGGTCGTCAACATAGGAATGGCCACGGGCATTTTGCCGGTCACGGGCATGACCTTGCCATTTATTTCTTACGGCGGTTCCTCCATGATCGCCTGCATGAGCATGCTGGGAATCCTGACAAGCATCTGGTCCAGCCGCAAGGTTAAATGAAAAGAAAACACGTTGATCCCACACCCGGTGTCTGTCCGCAGGCACTTTTGCTGCAAGAAAGGATGCATCTGTGAAAGGGCAGACAAACAATAAACGGATATGGCAGGAAGTGGTGTTGCCGCGCGTGGAAAAACCCGCCCGCTACCTCGGGGGGGAATGGAATCAAATCGTCAAAGATCCGGCACAGGTTCTCACGCGCGTGGTCCTGGCTTTTCCCGATGTGTATGAAATCGGTTTTTCATACCTGGGATTCCAGATACTGTATGAACTGCTGAATGCCCGCCCGGAGGTGTTTGCCGAACGGGTTTTTTCCCCCTGGACGGATGCGGAGCGCATAATGCGCGCCAACAACATACCGTTGTGCTCCTTGGAGACCGGCACCGCCCTGTCCGGTTTTAACCTGGTTGGCATCACCCTGCAGCATGAGCTGTCATACAGCAATGTGCTTAATCTCCTGGATTTGGGCCGCATTCCGGTACGGGCTTGTGAACGGAAAAGTGCGGATCCGCTGGTGGTGGGCGGGGGGCCCTGCGCGGCCAATCCTGAGCCGATTGCCGAAGCCTTTGATCTGATTGTCCTGGGGGACGGCGAGGCGGTTCTGCCCGAGTTGATTGCCAAGGACCAGACAGTGCGTTCCCTGCCCCGCCGGGAGCGGCTTCGCCGGCTGGCCGGGATTCCGGGGGTGTATGCGCCTTCTTTTTATCATCCCCAATACTCCGCCGCGGGTGCATTGACAGGAGTCGAGGCCGAGGCTGGAATGCCCGTCCCGGTCCGACGCCGGGTGGAGGCGCCCTTGGCCCTGCCCCAAAAACCGCTGGTTCCATACCTCGCAATCACGCATGACCGCGTTTCCACCGAGCTCTTCCGGGGCTGCGTGCGCGGATGCCGTTTTTGTCAAGCCGGCATGATCAACCGGCCCGTGCGGGAACGCGACCCCCGGACAGTGGCAGAACACCTTCTCGCGGTGTTGTCCGAGACCGGGTACGAAGAGGCGTCCTTTACTTCCTTGTCATCGGGGGATTATACCCAACTGCTGCCGCTGGTGCATTACCTCATGCAGCTGCTGTCCGAACAACAAGTGGCGCTTTCCTTTCCCTCGCTGCGGCTTGATTCCTTTAAACCGCAGTTGATGGAAATGATCCGCCAGGTCCGCAAAACCGGTTTGACCTTTGCGCCTGAAGCGGGAAGCGAACGGCTGCAGCGCGTGATCAATAAATTCCCGGATGAAGAAAATTTCAGCGCCAATGCCGCCCGGGCCTTTGCTGAAGGCTGGGATTTGGTAAAGCTGTATTTCATGGTGGGCTTGCCGACGGAAAAAACGGAGGACGTCCTGGCGATCAGCCAGGTGGTCAGAAAAATATTGTTGGAGGCGCGGCGGCAAAAGGCGCGGCGGATGCCGCGCATCAATCTCAGCGTTAATGTATTCGTGCCCAAGGCGCATACGCCTTTCCAATGGGAGGCGCAACTCCCCCGGGGGGAGGCCCGCCAGCGGCTGCAAGCCCTGGCCGCCTGTTTGCCCCGCGCTGCCGCCTATACTTTTGGCAGACGGCAGGAAGAGGAGTTAAACCGAAGCTACCTGGAGGCAGTGCTGGCCCGGGGGGACAGGCGCTTGTGGCCGGTGCTGATCCAGGCCTGGACCATGGGGGCCCGTTTTGACAGCTGGGGGGATCAATTCCAGTTTCAGCTCTGGGAAAAAGCCTTTGCCGAAGCCGGCGTCAATCCCGACACCTATGCGCTGCGGGAATGGAGCGAGGAGGAGGTGCTGCCCTGGCAGCATTTGGACATGGGGGTCTCCCGGCAATACCTGCAACAGGAACGCCGGCGAGCCCGGACCGAAACCGCCACGCCGGATTGCCGCCGGCAGTCGTCGTGTCATGCCTGCGGAGCGGCGGATCCCGAACATTGCCCCCTGCCGCCCGCCCCGCCCTTTGCAGCCCCTTCCCGGTCAGTGAAGAGCCCCGCCCCGCGCCGGGAAAGGGAAGCGGTGCGCATCAGGTTGAGTTACAGCAAAACCCAGGATATGCGTTTTCTCGGGCATTTGGATCTGGTGAATCTTTTTCGCCGGGCCGCCCGGCGGGCGCGTCTGCCGGTGCATTATTCACTGGGATTTCATCCCCAGCCCAATCTGGCCTTCGGCCCCCCGCTGCCGCTGGGCATGTCCGGCTTGTCGGAATGGCTGGACCTGGGACTGGATGTCTGGATGGAGCCCGGGGAAGTGATGGCGGACCTGAACAGACAGCTGCCGGCCGGAATCCAGCTGGGAAGTGCGCGGGAAATTCCCTTGCGGACACCTTCCCTGCAGGCGCAAATCGACGGCGGGGAGTATCACCTTACCTTTCCGGGCCACAGCTTCATGCAGGCGCAACTGCAGGAGCGCATGCATGCGGTGCAGGAAGCGGAGAGCATGCTGGTCCGCCAGTTTTCCAAAAAAGGAGAGGTGGAGGTCGACATCAAACCTTCCATTCTCGCCTGGGAAATACTGCCGCAAAACAACGCAGAGGCGGATGTGCTGGTGTGCCTTTTGCACTCCACTGCCCACCCCCGGGCCGCCAAGGTGACTGCGATCACACACTATTTGTGCGGTCCTCGGGGCAAAGCCCAGGAGGCGACCTGTGTACGGACCGCTTCCGGAAAAATATTTAATGGCAAAATAACGGTTCCATGATACAAACATTATGGAAACGCAGGAGGCGCGCTTTGGGGGATCGTGGTCCGGCTTAAAAGGGCGCCGGCTGGAACAATTTTCAAGATAGAAAGGATAGTACGCAATGCGTAGAAAAAAAAGACAGAAAGACAACAGGATATTGGTTCCGCTCTTTAAACCGGAGCGGCGGATGATCATCACCCTGGATGATTTTGAAACGCGGATTGCATTTTTAGAGGCCGGCAAACTGGCCGAGTATTATTATGAACGCAACGCGGAATCCTCCATTGTCGGCAATATTTACAAGGCCAAGGTGAGTGCGGTTTTACCGGGTTTGCAGGCGGCTTTTGTGGATATTGGCCTGGAAAAGAGCGGGTTTTTACATGTGCGCGACATCATGACCGATTCTTTGACCATCGAGGATTTCATGAGCGCCCAGCAGGCGCGCAAGCAGGAGGATATGCTGGTCGCGGAGGAGGCGGACAGCCAGGCCGAACGGGCGCGGGACCGCCGCGAACATGGTTCAGGCCGCGGCGGGCGGCGGCAGATCCAGGATTTGCTTCAAAAAGGGCAGGAAATCACCGTGCAGGTGGAGAAGGCCTCCATATCCACCAAAGGCCCGCGGCTGACAGGACAGATTTCACTGCCCTCCCGGTTGCTCGTGCTGATTCCCGGCGCCCAGCATACCGGGGTTTCCCACCGCATAGCCCAGGAAAAGGAAAGATCGCGTTTGAAAAACGTGTTGGACAAAATAACACCGAAAGGATTCGGCGTTATTGCCAGAACCTCCGCGGAAAACGCCGGCGAAAAGGAATTGCGGGCGGAATTGAAATACCTGGTCCGTTTGTGGAAAGAGATAAAAACCAAGGAAAAGAAAGCACAGGCACCTGTTTTTTTACATGTCGAGCAGGGGCTGTTGCACCGGGTAGCCAGGGACATGCTGACCGAGGAGGACCGCGAAATTATCATTGATGCGCCCCGGACAGGCAAGCAGATAAAAAAATGGCTGGATTCCTTCCTGTTTTCACTCAAGCCCAAGATTGAAATTTACCGCGGGAAAACTCCGCTTTTTGAAGCAAACAATATTGAAAGCGAACTGGAGAAGATACTCAAACCCAAGGTGTGGCTCAAATGCGGGGGATATTTGGTGATTGAAGAAACCGAGGCCCTGGTGGTGGTGGATGTAAACACCGGGCGCAATGTGGGCAAAGCCAAGCAGGACGAGACTATTTTAAAGACCAATCTTGAGGCCGCCCAGGAGATAGGACGGCAACTGCGCTTGCGTGATCTGGGCGGCATCATTGTCATTGACTTCATCGACATGCGCATCGCCGAACATAAAGAACGCGTCTATCAGGAATTGTCACGGGTCGTGCAGCGGGACCGCGCAAAAACCAGCATTCGCAAGTTGACGGATCTGGGGCTGATTGAGATGACACGCAAGCGCGTTCGCGGCAGCCTGCTCCGGTCCTTGTACGAGCCTTGTCCGGTGTGCCAGGGACTGGGCTGGGTGGGATCCGGGGACACGCTGCGGTTAAAATTGCTCCGCCTGCTGCAAAAAGCCACCCGTTTGTCCGGGGAATCCGCCTTTATCCTGGAAGTGTCCCCGTATCTTTCCATCTATGCCAGGGAATCCGCGCTGCTCGAGCAGGCCCGGCAGAGTAAAATAAAACTGTCGCTGTCGGTCAAAACGGATTTGAAACCCCAGGAAATGCGCCTGGTTTCAGCCCTGACCAATGTTTTGATCGTGGGGAACGATTGAAACTATCTGCGCCAAAAAAAACACCGGATGTTTTGCCCGGATAACCAGGTGATAAGACAGGGTCATCATGCCGGCTGCTTTTGCTCCGTCACCCCGGAATGATTGGCTCCGGGGAGAGGGGTCCAGGGAGAGGGGAGGATTGTCATGTTTGACAATATTAAAGCTGTATTTGCCAAAGATCCGGCGGCGCGCAACCTGCTGGAAGTGCTGTTGTGCTACCCCGGCTTGCACGCCCTGTGGATGCACCGCCTGGCGCATGCAATGTGGTGCATCAAATTAAAAACCCTGGCCCGCTTCATATCCCATGTGGGGCGTTTGCTCAACGGCATTGAAATTCATCCCGCAGCCGTCATCGGCAAGGGCGTGTTTATCGATCACGGCATGGGCGTGGTCATCGGTGAAACCGCCGTGATCGGGGATCGCGTCCTTATTTATCAGGGCGTCACCCTGGGCGGCACCTCCCTGAAAAAGGTCAAACGCCATCCGACCATAGAGTCCGACGTGGTTATCGGGGCAGGAGCCAAGGTGTTGGGAGACTTGACCGTCGGCCAAGGAGCCAAAATCGGAACCATGGCCGTGGTGGTGAGGGATGTGCCGGCCGGATGCACGGTGGTGGGCAATCCGGGCAAGATCGTCCGGCTGCCCTCCGGAGAGCGGCCGCCTTCTCCCCTGGACCACAACAAGCTGCCGGATCCGGTGCTGGATGTTGTCCGCCATTTGGACAACCGCATCAATGCCGTGACCAAGCTGATGATGGAAAAAAAGTGCTTTTCCGAAGAAGAATTCAGGAAACAGCACATGCAGGAAGAAGAAGGCTACATCGAATCCTTCCTGGAGCAGGAGCCGGGGGAATAAAACAACAGTAGTTGACAATGGCAGGGTAAGCGTCTACAATTTTCTTTCTAATATGCCAAGGAATCCCCGCGCCCTTATGAAAAGGAGAGGGGATTTGTTGAATCAAGGCCGGGCCCGGGCGGGGAAACATTCGGGCCAATACCCATGAGGTGGTGCAATGGATATTTTTGAAAAGGCGTACAATTATCATGCAGCCGAAGATGTCCGCAAACTGGGGCTGTATCCGTACTTTCGCATGAACGAGACCGCTGTTGATACGACCACGATTATGAACGGCCGCAGGACGGTGATGATCGGCTCCAACAATTATTTGGGATTGACCTCGCACCCGGAGGTCAAGGAAGCGGCGATCAAGGCGGTCGAGAAGTACGGCACAGGCTGCACGGGTTCCCGGTTTTTGAACGGCACCATTGACCTGCACGTGGAGCTGGAGGAAAAGCTGGCCCGTTTCATGAAAAAAGAGGCGGCCTTGGTCTACACCACCGGTTTCACCACCAATCAAGGCGTCCTCTCCACCCTGGTGCAAAAAGGCGATGTGGTCATCTCGGACCGCACCAACCACGCCTCCATCCTGGACGGCTGCCGGCTGGCATACGGCAAGTTGATCAAATTCCGCCATAATGACATGGAGGATTTGGAGCGCATCCTCGTCAATCTGAAGGACAAAGAGGCCGGCAAACTGGTCATTGTGGACGGGGTCTTTTCCATGGAAGGCGATGTGGCGGACTTGAAGCATATCATGCCGCTGGCCGAAAAATACGGCGCCCGGGTGATGGTGGATGAAGCCCATGGACTGGGGGTTTTGGGCAAATACGGCCGGGGCGCCTGCGAAGAATTGGGTGTTTTGGACAAGGCGGATATTGTCATGGGGACATTTTCCAAGGCCTTTGCCAGCGTGGGCGGGTTTATCGCCACCGAGGCGCGGGTGATTGATTTTTTAAAACACAATTCCCGGGCCTTTATTTTTCAGGCGGCTCCGCCGCCGGCGGCAGTGGCTTCGGCTTTGAAAGCCCTGGAAATTCTCCAGCGGGAACCGGAGCGCCTGGTGAAACTCAGGCAGAATGTCAGTTATATGCTCAAAGAGATCAAGGCATATGGTTTTCGCACCTGGCCCACCGAATCGGCGATTATTCCCATCATTATCGGCGAGGACCTGAAGACTTTTCAATTCTCCAAAATGCTGGAGGAGGAAGGGGTGTATGTCAATCCCGTGGTATCGCCGGCAGTGGCGCCCGGCTGGGCGTGTATACGCACCTCTTATACGGCCACGCACAAGCGCGAGGAGCTGGATTTTGCCCTGGAAAAACTAAAAAAAGTCGGTACGGCTTTGGGCATCATCGGCCCCAATGCCCCCGGAGCGCCGGTGGAGACCGTGCCGGTCCCCATGAGCACCGGAGCCCGGAAAAAGGCCCTGCCCCGGACTTTTCCGCTGTTGCCCAAGGACAAGGACAAGGACAAGGGTGAAAACCTGCAAAAAACATTTCTCAAACTGCCCTGGGCCATTTACCGCCAGGATAAAAACTGGGTGCCGCCCATGATCACGGAGCTGGAGACACTTTTTGACAAGGAAGAAAACATTTTTTACGAACACGGCGAAGCCCAGGCCTTTTTGGCCAAGCGCGGCAGCGAGGTCGTGGGCCGCATCGTGGCGGCGATCGACCACCGGGCCAATAAAAACCATGGGGAAGAAGCCGGCTTCTTCGGTTTTTTTGAAGTGGACAGGGATTACGGGGCCGCTGAAAGCCTTTTGCACACCGCCCGCGAATGGCTGACCGAACGCGGCATGAAAGTCATGCGCGGACCCATGGCCTTTTCGCAGCTCGACGGGATGGGCTGCCTGGTGGAAGGGTTTGATTTTCCGCCGGCAATCATGATGCCGTATAACCCGGAATACTATCCTGAATTCTACGACACCTACGGATTGCAGAAAGTGCAGGATCTTTACGCCTACCAGCTGGACGCCAAAAGCGCGATTCCCAAACGGCTGGAAAAACTCGCCGAACACACGCACCAAAAGGAAGGAGTGGAGATCCGCCGTTTGCGCATGAGCCGCTTCCGCAGGGACATGGCCACGATCATGGAGATTTTGAATGACATCAACAGCGAGGAATTGGGTTTTACCCCCTTGACCAAGCGCGATTTGAAATACTTCAGCGCCAAACTCAAGCCCGTCATCGAACCGGACCTGGTGAATTTCGTCGAAGTCCAGGGCAAGGCAGTTGCTTTTTCCATGCTGCTGCCGGATTACAACGAGGTTTTAAAACGATTCAACGGACACGTGGGCGTGACGGATATGTTGAAATTCTATTTGTATTCCAAAAAAATCAAGACCGTCCGTTTCACCATGCTCGGCGTTAAAAAAGCCTACCGCCGCCGCGGTTTGGAAACCCTGCTGTATTTGAAATCCTTTCAAAATGCGAAGGAATTGGGATACAGCAGCGGGGAATTGTCCTGGGTGCCGGAGGGCAACAAGGCCATTACCAAGGCCATTGAAAGCAACGGCGGCAAACGGTATAAAGTGTACCGTGTATATGAACTGAAGATTTAAAATTGCCATGCGGATCGTCGGCGTATGCACCTCACCCCGGCAGCAGGGGGATTACCGCCGCGCCTGTGGACAATGCAGGCGGCTTTCGAACCTGCCCCCGGTTGAAAGACAAGCAGGAGGTGGGGCGGGGATGGGGCGGAGGCAAAAGGCAGATGCCGGAT
>JAFGIQ010000313.1 GCA_016929575.1 candidate division FCPU426 bacterium | reverse complement strand
TAGTTAGCCTACGTTGAGGGTGTAACCCTCCGTGGCTACTTGCATAACCACGATAACGCAGGTTGCCAGCCATTTCCATAATAACTATAACAACCAAATTGCGCGAATTCCGCCGGAGGCGTCTTTTTTCTTCCCAATAATCTTTCCGGTCAGGGCTGCCGGAGATATCTTTTTGCCAAGGTGGCAGCGGAAAATAAAAGTCCACGGCTGCAACCTTTTTGGCGGATGTGCTCAATCCCTGCGGTTTGTGCACGCGTTCCCGCCCCACCTTGGTAAAAAGATATCTCCGGCAGTCTGGGTGCCTACCGGCGCCAATTTTTCAATAGTTATCGTATCTTTCTCAATCCTAATTTGGACACTTGTGACTACTAATATTACCTTAAACTGATGTGTTTTTCAAAGTATTCTGTGTCCTGGGAGGCCCTGGCGTTCGATATGTAAATGAAATCGCGATTCAAATCCGTCAAATAATGCTGTTTGCAGGCACACCATTATTTCCAGGGCTGCATGGGCTGGCTGCAACAGATGATCGTCTTGCGCATCAGAGCATCATTATCGATTACAATTTCCCTGCCACAAGCCTTGCAGACGAGAAAAATCGGAAGCCGGGGGGAGGATAACTTGGCGGATGGCTTTTTTCTTTGCCCCAAGGACGATTGCCGCCGGGATTTACTTTTTGTGTGTTTGGTTGTATTTTCAGCCGCATTCTTTTTTGTCCGTGATTTCTTGCGGGCGCTCATATCCATACTCCATTTTTGTATACTGGCATTGCTTTGTCTGCTGTGGGAAGCATTATAATCAAACTGGCCTGATATAGCAAACGATTTATCAACCGGGCCGTAATCTGGCCTGTCAGCAGGATGCTAAAAAACGTCATGGACTTCCAACAACGGCAGGTCTGCAGGCGAGGTTAAACCGGAGAATCCGCGGTTTGGGCATTGAAATTATTCTGGGCTTCCCAGTATCCTTCGGCAGCGCTTTGCGCCTGCAATTGTATAAGCAGTGCACGGGTGGCGTCATCAAGGTTTCCTGGTTTTTCTTCTGCCCAGCGTGATCCGGGAAGAGGCAGGAAAACATGGCCGCGAATCACCGCGGCACAGTCGTTGACCAAAGCGGCGATAAGCCGCCGGCTGGCGGCACGGTCCTGCACTTCCTCTGCCGGCAGACCGAAAATAAAATCCACCACCGGAATACAATCATGTGCATGCAAAATCCGCGCCGCTTTAAAAATATCGGACGTATTGTGTCCACGCCTCATGACCTTCAGCATGCGGTCGCTGCCGCTTTGGGCGCCAAGAACAACGCGACGGTTATGGCAATACTTGCGCACCAGCCTGACGATTTCCGGCAGGCATGATTCCGGCCTCACCTCCGAAGGAAAAGAACCAAAATACACCCGCGCCTGTCCCTGGCTGCACCGGGACAGCAAGCGGTCGATGCTTGGCACTGAAAGCTTCTGGCTCCCGCAGCTGCCGTAGCCAAAGGCATTGGGGGTAATGAACCGCAACTGCCGCAGACCGTTTTTAAGCATTTTTTGGCGCCACTGTTCGATTCCCTCCACACTGCGGTGCCGGACGATTGGAGAGAACAAAACCGGAGTCTGGCAGAAAGCACAACCATGGGGGCAACCGCGGGTTATTTCCAAGGGAGGAGTCAGCCCGTATTCCGGGAGGAAGGTATCGATGGCGTCTAAGTCCACCAGCCGGGAAGAGGTATTGATGATGCTGCCGCGCGGCGGGCGTGCTGACCGGCATAGGAATTCAGCCAGGCTGATTTCGCCTTCTCCCACGAAGACATAGTCAAATCCCATCCGCAAGGTTCCCTCCGGGTCTCCGCTGGGATGGGGGCCGCCGGCCAAAAAAAGCGTCTTGGGCCAGGCGTTTTTCAATTGACGGATTTCAAGCGCACAGGCGCGGGCCTGCCAGGTGGTAAAAGAATAGGCGGCGAAATCCGGCCTCCGGGCAAACAAGCGCTGCGCGGCGGCGGCGGAAACAGCGACAGTCAATTGCAGTTCGCGGGATAATAACGGTTTAAGATAGCCAAGCAGGGACGCCAGGCTGTTGCGATTGAACCGGGTAAGGCGGAATAAAATCGATGACATCATCAACTGTCATTGGGTATTATTATACTTGCTTTGGAAAAGCAGATAACCGATGACCACGCTTTCGCAAATCATTTGAATCAAAATCTTGAAATCACCCATGTCGCCTTTGCCCAAACCCAGATAATACTTATATTGATCATCGATGCGGATCAGGGCCGGCGGGTACCCCTGGCTGAGCAGCTGGGTGTTCATCAGCAGGCGCCCCACCCTGCCGTTGCCGTCAAAAAAAGGATGGATGGTTTCAAATTCATAATGGTCCCTGGCGATTCTGGTCAAAGGTTTGTCCGGCGGCTGGTTGATCGTTTCCAAAAAGGTCTTCATTTTTGCGGGCACCAGCTGGGCAGGCGGCAGGATTTTTTCGGTATTGGTGAGATTGACATAACCGGTGCGGTAGCGTCCGGGCAACTTGTCGTGGAAATTATACATGACGATGGAATGAAGCTTGAGGAGGTATTCCTCGGTAATGTGAAATCCAGGCCGTACAGTCTCCAGCATAAATAACATGGCATTGCGGTGATTGACCGCCTCGAATATCTCAAAAGGCTGCTTGCCCCTCACTATCTCGCCCTCTATGGCTTTTTGCGTTTCTTTAAGGGTCATCCGGCTGCCTTCAATGGAATTGGAATGGTAGGTGCACTGCAGGATGAATTCATCCCGAAGGTTTTCCTGGGTATTGATGAATGCGATGGGATCACGGATGTTTTGTTTGAGGCGGATGACGATGGGTTCTAAATCAATCATCTCCTTGAATAACTCGTCTATGCGTCTGGCGGCTGCCGGATGGGGATGGATGCCATGGTCCAGCCAACGATAGACGGTCTGATACGTCACCTCAGTCAGGCGGGCGATCTGGCTTTTATTCAATCCTGCTTCAGTAACCAAAGCCCTTAATTTATCCTGGGCGGATATGGGAACCTTAATGTTTAGCATGGCCATCACCATAACATTTAAATGATTCATATCTCGTATATAATATAACATATGACATATCTTGTTTCAACAATAAAAAATAGTAATGCACATTGGCAATGCGCAATGTTAAAGCCATAAATTAATAATTGATTATAATTGTATTAATTTCATTATTAAATTGTTAACGTCGACTGCGTAATTTAGCTAATAAACGGAGTATTTCAATGTATAACCATATAAGTGTTACCATCAGGCCGAAGGCTGCATACCATTCCATGTATTTGGGCGCACCATGTATTGCCCCCTGCTCGATAAAATCAAAGTCCAACACCAGGTTCAGGGCTGCAATCACAACCACGAAAAGACTGAAGCCTATCCCCAACCAGCCTGTGTCATGTATCATTGGCATATTAAGCCCAAAAAAACCCATGACCATGGAGGCCAGATAGACCAAGCATATGGCCCCGGTGGCGGCAATAACACCCATTTTAAAGTTTTCAGTGGCTTTGACCAGCCCTGAAGTGTATAAAAACAGCAGCATGACTAAAGTGCCTATTGTCAGTCCCACTGCCTGGATGACGATGCCGGGAAATTGTTTTTCAAAAATAGCCGATAATCCTCCCAATACCAAACCTTCCATCAAGGCGTAAAGTGGTGCAGTGAATCCTGCCCATTCTTTTTTAAAGATTGTGACTAAAGCAGTAATCAACCCTCCCAGCAGACCTCCCCAAATTAAAGGCATTACCAACGCGGTCTGGCCTTGAAAAAACATGGACCAAGGCCAGAAAGCCGAAACCAACAGCAATACGGTCAGCACAAAGACTTTATTCACCGTACCCTGGACCGTCATGGCTGCGGCAGGGTCCCTGACCGGGACTGTGCCCGTGAAGACTTTTTCATTCAGTGCCGGATTGGCGGTTCGCATCATATTGTGTTTCCTCCTTTATAACAATGTGTGCTTTATCATGACTCTGCAACAGACAATCTGAAACTTCGCCGCCGTCGCGGCCGCCGGTCTATTTTGGCCTGACCGGAATCAAGATGTCTACCCCAGGCGAAAATTCCTCCCAATTAAAATCCGCCGCATACTGTTCGCAATGGTTGTGGCCGCACTTCCAAACCGGCACCAGATGATAATCGGAATCCGGAAGCCATTTATTATAAATGTCGAAAAGCAGACAGTGTAATTGTTTCCAATCGCCGCGGTGGGAAAAACGGGCATATGCCCCTGCCGGGATGATTTTTTCCGCCATGCCTGCCGGCATGGTGGCATAGTGTCGGACCTCCATGCCGGCCAGATAGGTAAACTGGCCGCCAGGCGCACTGTTGTAGGTAAGGCCGTATCTCTTTCCGCTCCCGGACAGCGGCTGCTGTCCCATGGCCTGCATCCGGCTGATCCAGTCTTCCCATATTTCCTTCTGCAGCCTCCAGGAATCGCTGGTTTCACTGGCCACATGCAGTTCCAAGCCCGCAATATGCGTTTCCGGGCACTGTATGATTTCCGGACAATAGTACGGCATAAAGGCTGGATCACCCCTTCATGTTGTGCTGACTGTAAACCCTCCGCTGCCGGGGATCTCTTTTTGCCAAGGTGGAGGCGGAAAAGAAAAGTCCACGGCTGCAACCTTTTTGGCGGACGTGCTCAATCCCTGCGGTTCGTGCACGCGTTCCCGCCCCACCGTGGCAAAAAGATATCTCCGGCAGCCCGGTTGCCTGCTGGCGCCAATTGATCAACAGTTATCGTGTCTTTCTCAATCCCAATTTGGACACTTGTGAGCCAGCATAATAGATAAAATCCATCATCACGTTGCATTAGTTTGGTAAATGCTTCCGGATGTTGATGAAGGCGTTTTCAACCTGGCGGATCGCATTGATGATCTGTTCCAAAAGCAGGCGGTCTTTTTGCAGCCGTACCACAGCATTGTCGGCCGCTTTTTTGGCAGCCGAGAGGTGTTGCAGCAACGGACCGGTGTTTTTGTTCCACGCGGCAAATGCTGCCCGCAGCAGGAGATCGTTGCCTTCCTTGATTTTTTGCTTCAGCTGTTCCAAACGCACAACAGCCTCCGCCGCTTCTTTTTCCTGGGCCATGACCAATGCCCGGCTGACCTGGTTGTATAAAATTCCGAAAGCTTCTATAACATCCGTGTGCTTGTTATCCACCCATCCCCCTTTTCCAACCGGACTTTCGCGCAGTAACAGCAAAGGACTTCATCTGCGCCCCCCCAGCCAGAAGCGTTTGCAAATGTCTATTCCTTCTGCTTGATCTCCCGATGAATCCTTTCCAGACGCTGTCCGGCTTCTAACAACTGTTTTAAGCCCTGCCGGTCCAATGTGGGCGCGACCGCCTTTGCCGGCAGCACCAGATCCGCATGGGCCTTGGGCAGCTGGCGGTATACCCCTTCGATTTCCTCCAGCAGGAGCAGGCTGTCCGTAAACTGGTCGTTTAAATCCAGCATATCCGCCACTGCGGTTTGCCGTGCGGTGGAAGGTGTTTTTTGCCACCGCTTCCAAATGGGTTGATATTTTTCCACATAGTAGGTTTTAAGCGCACCGCGCAGCAGGTGTGTCAATTCCAGGCAATGCCCGGCATAGGCTTCAACGGTCTTTTGGTTTTCAGCGATGATTTTTTGTATTGCCGCGGATTGTTTCCCTTGGCCATACATCCGCATTAATTCCATTCCGGCTACGGAAAACAAGGCAATGTCTGCTTGCGATTCCCGGCCGGCAAAGGTCTTCCAGGCTTGTTGGACATTGTCATTAAGTTCCTGGGATAGTCGTTCATATTCTCCGGGATCGGAATACCGGCCTGAGGCCAGCTGTTCCAAAAGGAGGGTGTATTCGACAAATGCCTGATTGAGCAAAGAAAGCGTGCGGCGCGCTTTTTTAACGGATAAAAACAAAGGCGGGGATGGCAGGGACCATTCATAGCCAGTGCCGGGTTGGATGATGAGATCACTGAAACTGCCCTGGTAGTTTTCCACAAATCCCGAACGCGTCCACGCATAGGCATGCGCCAGAGCCTGGTCAATGGCGTTTTGGGCTTTTTGGGTTGTTTCCACGTATGTCCGATAAGGCGCCACCGGCAATTGGGCGCAGCCTGACAGAGCGAAAATAATAATCATTATTCCCGGAATCAAGCGGCTGACGATAGACCCGCCGACGTCATTTTTTATCAGCGGCATAAAGGCTCCCACCACCAAAAATGTCCCCTCCCACAGGAGATTGCGTCCATGAGATGGATAAAATAGATGGTTACCACTGTATACAAAAATATTCCGTCGGTCAAGTGTTGTGAAAGCATGCGCATCAATATCTCCCCTGCCTGAGGATGCTGCATGTTCGATTTTGCCCTGCCGCTTCCTTTGGACACAATAGCCCTCTCCAATGCTTTACATTCCCCGCCGGACCATTTATAATATGTTCCCATTGCGGCTGTCTGCGCCAATACAACCCCTCATTGATATGCAGGAGTTTTAACCCATGAACGAAGCTAAAATTCCCGCGCCGGAAGCCCCGGCCAATCCCCCGGATTTTATACGCAAGCGCATACGGGAGGATGTTGCAAAAAACAAAAACCATGGACGGGTAATAACGCGCTTCCCCCCTGAACCGAACGGATATCTTCACATCGGCCATGCCAAAGCCATCAATCTGAATTTCGGCATTGCTCGAGAATATCAGGGCGCCTGCCACCTGCGGCTGGATGACACCAACCCCGAAAAAGAAGAACAGGAATACATTGATGCCATCCGGGAAGACGTGCGCTGGCTCGGCTTTGATTGGGGCGGTCACTTGTACCATGCCTCGGATTATTACGACCGGTTTTACACCTACGCGGTCGAGTTGATTGAAAAGGGGCTGGCCTACGTCTGCCACTTGAGCCCGGATGCCATACGCGAGTATCGCGGCACTTTGACCACGCCGGGCAAAAACAGCCCTTTCCGCCAGCGTCCGGCGGACGAAAACCGCGCCCTTTTTGAGCGCATGCGCCGGGGTGAGTTTAAAGAGGGCGAATGCGTGCTGCGCGCCAAAATCGACATGGAGCACCCCAACATCAACATGCGGGACCCTGCCATCTACCGCATCAAGCATGCCGCCCACCCGCGCACCGGCGACAAGTGGTGCATTTACCCCATGTACGATTTCGCCCATTGCATTTCCGACGCCCTGGAAAACATTACCCACTCCCTCTGCACCCTGGAATTCGAGGATCACCGTCCCCTGTATGATTGGGTGCTGGACAACATCACCATCCCCTGCCATCCCCAGCAAATAGAGTTTGCGCGCCTGGAGCTGACCCACACCCTTCTTTCCAAAAGAAAATTGTTGCAGCTGGTCCAGGAAGGAATCGTCAACGGTTGGGATGATCCTCGGCTGCCCACCATCAGAGGCCTGCGACGCCGCGGGTATACGCCGGAGGCGATCGGCGCCTTTTGCCGTGCCATCGGCGTCGATAAAACCAACAGCGTCATCGACATCGGCACCTTGGAATATCATCTGCGCGAGGATTTGAACCGACGCGCCCAGCGCGTCATGGCCGTTTTGCATCCGCTCAAGGTCGTGATTGTAAATTATCCCGACAATCAAGCCGAAACCTTTTCAGCGGAAAACAATCCGGAGGATCCGGCCTCCGGAACGCGCCCGGTTCCTTTTGCCAAAACCCTATACATTGAACAGGAAGACTTCCAGGAATCTCCGCCCAAAGGCTACTTCCGCCTGGCCCCGGGCCGCGAGGTGCGGTTAAAACACGCCTATTACATCACCTGCCAGGCTGTGATCAAGGATGAGGCCACAGGCGAGATCAAGGAAATCCATTGCACCTATGACCCCGGGTCCCGCGGCGGCAGCACGCCTGACGGACGCCGGGTGAAAGGCACTCTGCACTGGGTGGCAGCGGAACACGCACTTGACGCTGAAGTGCGTCTGTACTCCCACTTGTTCACCCGGCCGGATCCGAACCAAGCCCCTGCCGGCCAGGATTTCCGGTCCGCGCTCAATCCCCAATCCCTCGTTACCCTGCCCGCCTGCAAGGTGGAACCGAGTCTGCGTGTTGCCATGGCCGGCGACCGTTTTCAGTTTATGCGCCACGGCTACTTTTGCGTTGATCCGGATACCACTCCAGCACGTTTGGTCTTCAACCGGACTGCAACCTTGCGCGACACCTGGGCAAAAATGATGCAAAAAGGCCAGGGCCAGCCGGAGTAGATTCCATGGCAACGCATTCGCCTCTCGGCGGCCACAGGTCAGGCATGCCAGTAAATCCGCCATTGCCAGCGTTGCGGATTTTCTCCTTCGGCCAACACGCGGACGTTTTGACCGCCGGCCAATTCCACACAGCGCAATAAATAGCCGGACAGTATCTCACGGTAGGTCTCCGGCAAATCAGGATACGCTTCCACCCAAAAAAGGGCCTCCTGGCGGCCTTTGATTTCTTCGGCCTGCGCGTTTCCCTTTTTATGGAAAGTGTTCCACAGCTTGGCGGTTTGTTTGACGAAATAGGGAATGGACAGCAGGCGGATAAAAATCCGGTAGATGCCGAGGAAATCGTTCTCGGCGATCTTCCCCCCCCCATTTGCGGCAGGCTGCCGGATCCTGGGGATAGAGCAGGGGCAGGGCTGCTTCATACAAGCGGGTGACGCTTTCAATGGGGGCCCAGCTGACCGGCAGGTGGCTTTGGTACATTCTCTGTTCCTGCGGAGTCAGCTGCAACAGCAGTTTTTCTTCAAGGCCTCCGCCTGCTGCAGCCAATAACCTCTTCAAATATACGATTCCAGTCGCTTTGACCAATGCCATTTTCAGTCACGTGCCTTCAATCAGCATAGGGTTATACCCGCCGCGGTGCGGAATGGGTCCGCGCCGCTAATGGGAAAAAGCATAAAAAGGAATCTTCACCACGATCGCCATCACCGCGACCAATACAGAGGTTGCCAGCAAGGCCAGGACGGCCTGAGTGGGTGAAAAGTGATGAACCTGGCGGATGCCTGTATAGGCAACATAAATGAAGCGCAGCAGAACGTAGAAAATAATGACAATAGCAATGATGGAAAAAATAAGGTTGTACATTTTATATATCGGCGGTATGTTTTTTAAACCCGCGAAAGTGTCGGCCTCCAGGATAAATGCCAATGGCAGCAATATAAACACAAAGACGTTTACCACCAACAAGTTCGATCCCAATTGCAAAGCGGTTTTAAACCCGCCGGCGCCCCGCATGATGTTTGCGCAGATGGACATGACGACAGCAAAGAAAAACCATGCGCTCGCTTGCACGGCCAGGTGCTCGAAAAACCCCAGCCAGTGATAGGGGGAATGCGTCAACATGACCACCACTTCCGTTCCCTGCCCCAAACACATCATGACCAGCGCCATCAGCAGGCTTTCCCGCTGGGATTGGCGGTTAAAATCGCCGGCAAAAAATTCCTTGGGTTTAAACCAGATCTTGATCAGGGTTCGCAAAAGCTCTGGCACAATCTTCCTCCTTAGGCGTCATTGCTCCCAGACAGGGTTGGCACCGGTTTGCACCTTGCTGTCTAGGCCGGTTGTTCCTGCGGCTCTTTGTTGCTGAAAAACAGGGGCACGGTCATGGTCCATAATACCAGCACGACGGATCCTATCCATGCTTGATAGAGGCCCCAAAGAGAAAACGGTCCGCCCAACGAATAGACCCAGACCGCAAACGACAAAGTGGTGACCAGCAATTGCGTCTTTTTACTGACTTTTTGGATGCGTTGCATATACAAAGGCGTCATGATCAACAACGCCACGCCCACCAGGGTGGTCCCCCATTTGGCCTGATCTGGAGGGATAATGCCCTGCAGGAATAAATAAGCCCCTATAATCTCGCTGGGTATCAATTTCAACAAACGGTCCTGGTACGTTTGCATTTGTTTGATTTCTCTGGCCATGTCTCCTCCTTGCGATCAATGGGATCATTATTGCTGTATAATGCTTTCTCGCTGTTTTCGGCTGCTGCAGCTGTCGGTGTGGCGCCGGCCAAGGACACAATCCGTCCGGAATACGTAAAAAAGTATACCACATCCCCCTGCCCGTATAAAAACCGTTAATGCAGTTTCCGGCTGCTTTTATCCTGCCCCCCGTATTACAACAAGCCTTTTACAACCAAACGCTTCATGGTTTGGGCGTAATCGTCTGTCAAAATAAAATCCAAGGTGTTGTGGTCGCCGTGAAAAATCATCTTTTTTTTGGGCTGCAGCGCCCGGGCATAGAGTTTTTCCGTATGGGAGCAAGGAATGATTTCATCCTCCCGGCCGTGCAGAAAGAATACCGGCAC
>JAFGIQ010000029.1 GCA_016929575.1 candidate division FCPU426 bacterium | reverse complement strand
TGCCGCAGGCGTCCTTTTTCTTCCCAATAATCCATCCGGTCAGGACTGCCGGGGTGCCTGCTGGCGCCAATTTATCAATAGTTATCGTGTCTTTCTCAATCCCAATTTGGACACTTATGTTATAAATATTTTAAATTTTAAAAATTTTTATAAGTTATGAAAACAGTCATAAAGCGCATTAGTGTATTTCTTTTATGCGGTTATATGAGCAATGTGCAAATGTTTTCTCATGACATGTAAAAAATTTCATTCCTCTGTAACATAATCAACCACAGATTTTACAAAATTTTGCATACATCAATAACACGTAAGAATGTATTATGATAATTTTTTTGGTCAGTATCTGCGCAACCTGTAAAATATTTTTACTTAGGGACTGCTATCAAGTTCTGCCCTCTTAAAAATACCGATCCGCAAATTCCACGGATTTTTACAGATTGATAAAAGTCCATATAAAGGCATGCAGTTATTTTTATAGGGAGTGTCTGCGTAATCCGCGGACATTGCATCGGGTATGCCGGAGGAATGAATTGTAATCCTACATTTGGGGTTGCGGTTCAAGAAAATCAAAGGGATCTACTTTGACAGTGTTGACATTGATTTGGAAGTGGAGATGGTTGCCCGTGGAAGAGCCCGTGGAACCGACCTTGCCGATAAGGTCTCCGGTTTTAACCCATTGACCTTCATTCACAAGTATTGCCTGCTGGTGCAGGTAGGTGGTTATCACTCCGCAGCCGTGATGAATCAGGGTGGTTTTTCCGTGGGCGGAAAAATTCCGGCATAAAACAACCTCACCAGGCGCGGGGGCGTATATGGGGGTCCCTCCTGGAGCAGCAATATCAATGCCGCCGTGATACCACTCTTTCACCCCGTTGTTATAAATGCGTCTGACGCCGAAAAGCTCGCTAATGCGGCCGGTAACAGGCCACATCAGGGCGATAATACGGCCGGCCGGTGCAATGGGCCGGGCTTTTTCACGGCTGGCGGCCATCATCGCGGATTCAGTGTCAAAATCGTATTTTTCAAAATTCCTGATCCATAAACGCACAATCACATCGGGGGTGCGCGGAAGAACGCCAACCCTGGCATGTTTGACGATTGTCCGGCCATCGGCGGCATGGGCGGTTAACGTTACAGTATATACATCCGCCGTAGCTTCCATGGGGATGGCCAGAAAAGCTTCATACCTGTCCGCCGGCCAATTGCGCTGCTGCAGGTCAGCGCTTGGCGTAACGGTCCGTGAAAGCGCCATCCCCTGTCCGGCGGTTTTTCCGGCGTGTGCATCACCAACGCTGTCTATGACCGCAGGAACTGCCAGCCGCTGCCCGAATCCCTCCAGGAAGACCGTGGTTTCGGGCGGCGCCTGCACCGTGCACCGCAGGGCATGCCCGGGTTCCAGCTGCGCGGCGGATATTTCCAGGATGACGTCCCGAGGCATAAGGCGCACCGTCAATGGCGCGCATCCGGCGTTCAATGCGACAATGGCGAATAATACGATACGAGTAATTGTTTTCACTGGATGAGCTTCCCTCTTCTGCGCGAAAACCTCGCCGTGCGGCGTTCAATTCACTGCGCGTAGAGCACGACTTCAACGCGCCGGTTCTTGGCTTTTTCCTCGTCTGATCTTCCTTCAGCCAAAGGCTGGCCGGACCCGCGCCCCACTATTTGCATCCGCTGCGCGGAAACCTGTGTTTGCTTTTCAAAAAACTCTTTCACCCCTTGGGCCCGGCGGCGCGACAATTCAACGGCATTGCCTTTGCCCTCGGCTGCATCGCAATGGCCGTTTATTTCCAGCTGATACTCGGTTTGATACTTATCCAGAGTCTTGGCGGCAGCATCCAGGGCCTCCTTGGCGGCAGCGTCCAGGTCCGCGGAGTCGATCGCAAATTGCACCCGCACCAGGTTGATGGCAAGCGCCTTTTTTGACGTAAAAGCACCGATATCGCATTGTAAATTCGGGGATTTCACGCTCAGCCGTGTGCCCAGGGTCGTGGCCATTTGCAGGACGCCCCGGTATACCTTGCCTGCGTCTGCTTCCTGTCCGCTTTTGAGTTTCCCGTCCCAGGTAATGCTTGAGGGTGGATTGCCCTTGCCGGTTATTGAACGCACCGGCTTTTGATTCTCATCCTGGATATCCAGTTTCCAACTGCGGACCTTCAATTCACCCTCCAACTGGGGTTGAAAAGTCACGCCGCTGCCTCCCCGGCCAATGGGTTTGAACAACTCGGGCGCTGCCTGCAAGACAGCGGCAAACTCCCCGTGTTGAATTGAAAAAACAGCCTGCGCTTTTGCGGTCAAACCTGCCTCATCCTTAAAAACAAGATTCGCCCGGTATTCTCCCGCCCCTGCAACCCGTCCGCGCTGCCGGGGATTCCAGCTTATTTTCACCGGTACGCGGCCCTTGCCTTTTTTTTCGTACACCGCGCCTCCGCGGGGGCCGATAATGGAAAACCGCCAGTTGCTGCTTCCAGGCAAATCCGGCAAGCTAAAATCCAGAGGCAAGACAGCGGCCGCACCCTTGAATACGACCGTACCGGGTCCCTTCATGTCGACAGCGATGCTTTGCGTCCGGATCGTGACCCGCTGGAAAGCGGCCGCCAATTCCATCTCGTGTTCATCCAAAACCCGCAAGACCGCCTCGTAATCGCCGTCAGACAGGATTTTGCCCTTGGTGTTTTTTCCGTCCCATTCGAGGTTGCGTGGCAGCTGGGAGCCGCCCTTGAAAAACTTGACCACTTCCCCGGCTTTGCTGATGGTCAATACCCAGCTTTGCATGCGCAATTTTTCGGAAATCAGGCGCCCGATGAAAATAGTGCGGTCCTGCTGTCCGTCACCGTTGGGTGAAAATGGGTTGACCACCACATGCAGCCGCAATTCCTGCTGGGTGATGGAAAACGCATCCCCGCCGCGGCCGCCAAAACCGCCGGCCGAAAAAAAACCGGGCATTTCAGGAACAACGCCAAAACCGCCCCGTTCATACGCAGCCGGCCCGGCGGGCACGGGCATATTATAGGCAGATGCTTCCGCTTCCGAATCCCCGTCCGGCGTGGGGACGGGCGTGGGGGTTGGTTTCGGCTTTTCCGTCTGGAAATAGGAGTACTCATCCTCAAGTTCGGCGGCGGACTCCAGGGCTGCAAACACTTCCTCGGCCTGTTTTTTTTCTTTCCTCCGTGAAATTGGTCCAGCCGCTTTTTCCGCCGGCTCGCTGCCGGTCCGTATTTTGTTTTGCGGCATCCGCTGGTAGGCCCAGGACAAACTCACCTGGTGATACGCATCCTGCCAGACAACCGGTATTTGCAGGCTGTAATCCAGCCGCCAGTCCTGCCAGGTCGTCCCCAGTCCGATGGAGAACAGGCCTGTTCTTTGCAAACGCTGTGCATAGCCCAGGCGCCCGCTTAAGGTCAGGTCTTTTTCCAGGATAAAGGTATTTTCAAAACCGGCGCGAAAAACCTGGAAAGATTCATATTGCTCTGCCTGGCTGTTTTGATTTTCAAATGCCAGGGCAAGCAGCATCTCCGTGGACAGCCAACACGCCGCCCCAAAGCTGAAGCGTTGCGGCAGCACCACCTCACCCCCGCCGTCTTTCATTACGGTCCTGGCATCCAGGATGGCTGTGCCAAGCTGCAGCCCCGCACCGGCCTCGGTCTCAAAAACATCAAACAACAATCCCACATCCGCACCGCCGCCGGAGGCAACTCCGCTGCTTCCGGGTATCGTCCGGCGCAAATATTTGCCGTTTATCCCGGCCATAAGCCTGCCATTGGGAGACAAAGGAAATCCCAGGGAAAAAAAATAGGTGTCAT
>JAFGIQ010000312.1 GCA_016929575.1 candidate division FCPU426 bacterium | reverse complement strand
GGCCTGCGGCCGGTCACTGCCTCCAGGTTGACATACTGCCGCAAAATCGCGGGCAGCTGCTGCTCGGCTTTGCGCGCCATGGCCCGCAGGTATTCCGGGCTGGCTTTGGCCACCTGCACGGCCTGGGTGGGCTCCAGCGCGCCTGCTGTTGTCCGGGCCATTTCCCGGGTCTTGGCTGTGTCGATTTCAACCAGATAATTGTTCATGACCGTCTTGAACAAATTGTAGAACTGCTCCGGCGATTTCACCGCATCAGCCGAGGCAAAAAAGTCCTTGAACAGCTGCGCATCCGCGCTGGTCAGGTTTTTCACGGTGTCAATGTCCCAATACATGCCCGTGATGCCGGCCCAGCGCTTGCCTTCCACATTGGCGCGGTACAGGGACTGGTTCATGACGTCCTCGGGCAAAACCGCCAGGTTGATCAGGGACACTTTGCCTCCTGCCTGCAGGGAAGCCGGATAGCCCTTTTGGATGCCAAAGCCGTTCCAGCCTTCGCCGATGCTGGGCGCAAAGATGATCCTTTTTTGGTTCCAGCCCAGGCGCCCGCTGATGCTTCTATCCAGGCGGATCATCATGTCATCCGGGTTTCCCTTGGCATCGAGATGCAGCTTGGTCCAATCCGCGAACAAAGCCCCGGCTCCGAAAGCGGCTCTGTAGTTGTTTAAAGAGGCCCGCACCTCGCTGTCCAGGCCCCGTATGGCCAGCACCTCGGCTATGGTTTTGGGCATTTCGTGCATGGCGTTTTTCAGGGGATCCAGGGCGCGGGCATAGGTTTCCGGGCTCATGCCGTCCACCAGGATCACCTGCACCCTGCCTTGGGGATTCCTGCGCACCATGTCCGTGATGGCCAGATCCATGGCCTTCTGCGTGCCCCACTCGACACCCTGGGCCCGGCCTTTGGCCTTCATCTGCTCAAAATGCTGCCTGACCGTGTCGTCGGAAATGAGGATGAACTGGCTGCCCGCCACATTCTTGTGCGCGTCCTCGGCCGTGATGCGGAGGACTTCGGTGTTGTCGCCTGTGACCACCTTCTGGAAGATGCCGTCGTTTTGGTCAACAATGCGGTTAAACAAATAATTTTGGGCGTCGGCTCCCTGGTAGCGGGCCACATGCAGTTCACCCGTGGAAGGGTTTTTCTCCAACACCAGGAGCGTGTCGCCCACTTTGGCTGACATGAATACTTCTCCGGCCCTGACCTGTTCCATTCCCGCTTTTCCCTCGGGTGAAAAAACCTGGATGGTTTTGCCGTACTGCTGCAGGGTCCTGGCCATGCCCTCCAGGGTGCCGGAATAGCCGAGCACCTTGTGCATGCCCAGGAATTCCATGGCTTCGAGCATGGTCACGCGCTCGGCGGTCATGTGCGCCAGGGCTTCGGCCGCGGCTTTGACAAACTCCGGATTGCCCTGGGCAAAGCGGGCCACATCCGTGTCCGCCGTCAGGCCATAGTGCTTGATCGTGATATCGATCAGGGTCAGGGCCGAGAGCATCTGGTCCCCGTAAATGGTGTTGGCGCGGCCAAGGCCGTTTTGCGCTGTGCCATAAACAGGCCGGCCGGTGAAAGGATCCACCTTCCCCACATATTCACACCCGTTTTGGTTGTACTGCACCTGCGCGAATTTCTGGAGCAGGAGGCGGTTGGCGGCAGGGTCCAGCCCGATGCTGCGCAGGGCTTCGCCCAGGGTCTGGCCCTTGAATTCGCCGAATTTGATGACATAATCCAGATTGAAGTTTACCTGATTGCGGCTATACCTGCCGGGCCGGCCCGATTCGTTGTCAAGAATATTCCAGCGGTTGCCTTCCAAGCCCAGGTCCTTGCCCACCAGGGCATTGAGGCGCAGGGAAGTCTCGGTCAGCGTGACCACGGTCCGGGTGAGCAGCGTCTTGGTGGGATGGGTGAAAAATTCCCAGGAGCCGCTGGAGCCGATGATGGTGTCCATGGCATGGAAAGCGGAATGGACCTCGTCCCAGGCCACAGTGCCCACGGGCTTGAAAAAGGCCGCGATTTGGGAGTCTGAATATCCGCGGTTGCGCAGTTCCAGATCGATCTTCTTCAAGCCCTCGTTGGACATGGCGTATACTTTTCCCGGCTGGAAGCCCTCGTCAATGATGCGGCCCACGCTTTCTTCATTGACCACCTGGAGGCGGCCGCTGCGCAGCCATTCCTGCATGGCCGGCGCTTCGCTGATGTCCTTGGCCACCAGGCTGTCATTGGCGGTGACGAAAAACATGGGCGGCGCTTCGGCATTGTTGTGCGTGTTGCGGTACACCTCCTGGGCCACAAACAGGGATTCCAGGGCAGTGGTTTTGCCCAGGCCCATGGATAAAAGCAGCACCTCTCCGGAGAGCTGCTGGGCAAAGCTGACCTTGGCGCCGTGCACATTGAGGTTGAGCAGGTGGATTTCAGCAGCGCGCGCCACCAATCCCAGTTGCTGGTAATCAGATTGAAAATCCGAATGGGCAGTGGCAAATCTCCTGGCCATGGCATTGAGGACCAGGCGCTGCTGGTCTGTCATCTGGGTGCGGGTGTCATTATTATAATCTGATTCTTCTATCACGCGGTTCATCCGGGCAGTGATCTCATCGTCCGTAAGCTTGGCTCCGTCTTTGAATTCTTCGCCCGCCTTTTTGTATGCATCCACCAATTTAACCATCAGGTCGCCCAGCAGCACATTCAGGGGTCTGGTATTCTTGTCGCCGAATGCCTTGGCATACTCCGCCTCTGCCGCCGTCAAAGTTTCCTGCGCCCTGACCAATTCAGCGGCAGCAGCTGTTTTGGCCTCTCCCCTGAGGGTCTCCATGCTGTCGGCCAGGATTTTCACGGCGCTGCGCGCGGTTTCCAGGTTTAAGGCAGCCTTGTTTTGGAGAGGCGTGTCCAGTTCCATGAGCCGCAGCCTGCCCAGGCCCTCGGCTTCAAAAACAGCGCGCAGGAGCTCAGGCTGGTTTTGGATGGCGCGTATGGTCTCAGCCTGGTGCTCAACCATGCGCTCAAGCGCCTCAACCCCGCGTTTGCCTTCAAATTCCGCGCCTTCAAACTGCAGGCGCTGCCAGCGGTTTCCCTCGGAGAGCGCCTTGAGTCTCTGAAACTCGCCCCGGATTTTAAAGTAGTCGTTTATCCGCTGATACGTCGGAGACTGCTTGCCGCCACGATTTTTTTCAACATACTCCAGCACAGCTGCGGAACGCCGGGCATACTCGGCGTTTTGGGAAATACCAAGGCTTCTGGCATATTGCGCTTCCAGGTTTGCGGCCCGGGCGGCTTCTGCCTGGACGGCCAGATTGAAAGTGCGGCGGGTGACAGGATCAACCCAGGAGCTTAGCGCCCTGGCCATGCCCTCCAGCTGGCGCGCATTTTGCCGGGCTTGAATCCAATCCCGCTGCAGGGCCACCTCATTGTTGTCAACAAAGCGCTGTACGGCTTCCACGTTTAAATCACGGGGACGCAAACCCATGTCCTGCAGACGCAAGGGGGTTTCATGCGCCTTCCGCTTTTGCAGGGCAAATTCCGCAAACGCCCGCCTGATATCCTTGCCTTTATTTGCAGGCTGGTGCAAGTATTCCAAAAACTCGGCTGCCAGCGGCTTTACCCGCGCCTGTTGGTCCGCTTGTTTGGCGATTTCCAATGCTTCCTGCATGGCCGGGGAGCGCTTGACCAGTTCCTGGAATTCAGGCTGTTGCGCCAGGCGTTCCAGCTCGGCCAGGGGCCTGCCCTCCATCAGCCTGGCAGCTGCACGCAGGTTGCCCTCTGACTCAGCCAAGGCCAGCTTGCTGGCTTTATGGTTGTCTTCTGCTTGTTTAACGGTTTCGTTGGCCTGTTGAAGACTTGCGCGGTTCCTGCGGGTGTTTTCCGACCCCGCCATTTTCACCAGGGCTTCACGGGCATCCCTGGCTTCTGACAATGCGCTCTCGGTCCGGGCAAAACGCTGCCTGACCGCCTCGATATCCGCAGTTCTCTGCAATCCCTCCGCCTGCCGCAGGACCTGGCCTTCCGAAAGCCTGGAGCCAAGCAGGGACTGGCCTTCCGGCGTGAGCGCGCGCAAGACTTCCGCCCCGCCGGAGTCGAGGATTTTGACCGCGCTCTCAGGAGGCGCGCGCAGGAGCAGAGTCTCCATGGCATCCGGATTGGCGCGGTACAGGCCCTGGTCAATCATTTTCTGCCCCGCTTCCACATGGCGGTTGCACACATCCGCGGTGTTGAGCATGCGGCTGAGCGTGGCATCAAGCCGGCGCTGCATGCCTTCAATCTGCGCCTGCGCGGCCCTGCTCTGCAGCCGCGCGTCATCGGCCTCCACTCCCAGGACTGAGAGCGTTTCTTGGGCTGTCCGGATTTGGTCTTGCAGCTTTAAAACCTCGGCATCATTTTGCGGGGCCCCTTTTTGTCTCATCTCATCCAGCTGTTTTCTGGTCCGCGTGACTTCACTGTATGCAGTTAAAATTTGATCCAGCCTGCCTGCCTGCCGGCCCTGGTCGTCAATGATTTTATTGACTTCACCCGGATGGGTCCGGCTGTATTCCTGCGCCGCTGCCCGGAAACGGGCGCTGTCGCCCTCAAATTCAGCGTGCGCTCTGACCAGGTCATTGACAGCCCGCACTCTCTCCAGGGGATTGGCAGCGCCTGCGTCCTGAATGCGGCTGTAGGCATTCTCCATGGCCCTGGCTGCCTCAACCGCCTTGCCGCCCACGGCATTGGCTAGTGCAGGATCCGCCTCATACTCGCCGTCCGACACCCGGCGCTGCATATCCGCGACATCCTGCCCCAGCTTTTTGCTCAACTGCTGGTCGCTCTTTTCAATGAATTTCGCGGATTCGCTGATGGCCTGGTTTTTCCGCCCCATCTGCGTGAGCAGATCATCAGCCATGTACCGGGTCCGGAAACCGTCAACCAAACCGCCCATGTTGCGCTGGGCCAGCTTGGCCAGCGCATTATCCTGCTGCTTGATATTGTCTTGCAGGCGTCCGGCTTGGCCTTCAATTCCGCCCCGGCTCTGCAACTTCTTGATCGCCAATTCAATGAAAATGTAGCCGGATAAAATTTTTAATCCGACCTCTGTTCCCCGGATGACATCCCCGACTGAACGCGGCCTGTGGTTTTCCGCCCATTTGCCTGCTCTTGCCGCAAGTCCCCGGCCTGCTGCCTGCATAATCTCTCCTGTTTTTCTCACCGGTTCGGCAATGTGGCGGTTGACCCAATCACCGGCTGTTCCAGGAGCAGTGCTTGGCGTTTTGGCTGTTTCCGGGCTCTCCGATTTTTCCTGGGTTTTGGCTGTTTCCTGTCCGCCTTGCGCCTGCCCGCCTTGGGCTGCAGCGGCATTGGCCTTGCTGGCCGCGGCTTTAAGGCCCGCTGCTTCTGCATCAGACACAAAACGGAGAATGCCGTTGTCTTCCAACGCCTTGATTTTGCCCAGATGCTTGGCCAGGCCCTCCTCCCCTCCGGCCACCCTGGCCATCTGGCGCACAAAATTAGCGGCTTCCGCCTCCCCGGCATTGTTGAGCACGTTTTTCAAGCCTTCCAGGCTTTTGGCATCAAGCCCTTCAACAAACCTGGCCATTTGCGCGTCATCCATCTGCCCCAGCTTGGTCAGCATATCCGACCCGAATGTTTTTGCCGGCAGGGCGGAGAGCATTTCCAGCTGGGTTTGGGGATCCTGCTGTTTCAGGTAATCATTGACATGCTTGGCCAGGTCCGGATTCTTCCAAAACTCCGGTTGTTTCATGGTTTCAGCCGCAGCATCACTCTGGCCCAAATTGCGGATCGCATCCCCCAGGGCCTGGGTGCCGCGGGTGTCATCCACATTGCGCAGGAAATT
Source organism: candidate division FCPU426 bacterium (assembly GCA_016929575.1). GTDB lineage: Bacteria > Oederibacteriota > JAAXVQ01 > JAAXVQ01 > JAUVAV01 > JAFGIQ01. Next base: position 302 of record JAFGIQ010000312.1, on the reverse strand, counting down.
ATTCAATGCCCGCTTGTTGCTCCCGAGCGTGTCTCCCAGGGCGCGGCCCACCTCCGGCGATTCGCCGGCCAGATCAGCCAGGCAGCCGGAAAGCTTGCTGTTTTGCCTGCGGCCTGCTTCCTGCCTGATTTGGGCCTTGATTTCCCTGGCTGCCGGGGTGTTGTCCATGGCCCTGGCCATGGCTTTTTTAAGCGCTGCCCGGGCAATGGGATTGCTGGAATCCCAGAGATCTTTTCCGGCCCGCAGCATTTCTCCCAGGGCAGAGGCGCCCGCATGCTGGAACACGTTTTCCAAGGCTTCGG
>JAFGIQ010000311.1 GCA_016929575.1 candidate division FCPU426 bacterium | reverse complement strand
TTTTTCGCTGCCGAGGCCGCCTACCCCATGGCGGCCGTCCGGCGAAGGCCCAGCCCAAACATCCGTTTGCAATCAGTTTTTCAGAGGGTTCATATTTAACCATTATATGCTAAACAGGCGGCAATGATGGCTGACACGGAAAAAACCCTTCTTATTGTGGATGATCAGGAAGGAATCCGCACGGCATTGCATTTTTTACTTGAAGATTCAGGATATATCGTGATAACGGCCGAAGACGGCAGAGAAGCTGTCAAGATCATACAAAAACAACCGGTGGACCTGGTGATTACAGACATTCTCATGCCGGAAATGGACGGTTTGGAATTGATAACTTTCCTGCGCAAGTACAATCCCAATTTGCCCTGTATAGCCATTTCCGCCGGGGACCCCAATTTTCTCAAGGTCGGCCAATATCTGGGCGCTGACCGTATTTTGGAAAAACCTTTCAGCAAAGACCAGTTGAAAAACCTGATTACAGACCTGCTGGTTTGCGAACCCCGCTGATCCCGGTTGTGCAGTTTTTAAGTAAGCGGGGAATAAAAAACATGGTGCTGAGCAAAGAGACCGCCGCGCAGGCCAGAAAAGCATGCGTAAGCGTATAGTGCTTGCCGACCCACCCAACCATCGGTCCCAGAATAAAATAAGCCAGCCGGAAAAGCCAGCTGTGGATGGAGAGCACGGTGGCCCGTTTGTCGCTGAAAGTCTCCTGATGTATATATTTGCCCAGCACCGGCAGCGTCAAGCCCCGCAAAAGATTCACCCCATAAGCGCCGGCCAGGGCCAGCGGCCCTGGTGCCACGGCCAAAATCAGATAACCGATCACAGCCGGAAAGGGCAGCAACCATAACAGCAGCCTGGTTCCCAGTTTTTTTTCTATTTTATCGGCAAAGTGGCTGGTCAAGGCGGAAGGCAGCACCAGGGCGGCCCATAAAACGCCAAAAAAGTAGACGGGAATTTTTTGCGCTTGCCAGAGCGGCTGATACAACCAGACCCCCAGCATGGTGCTTAGGCTGCAGGCGGCCATAAGGGGCACTGCGAATTTGACCAGCCGGCTTTGCAAAAAGACATAACGGCCTATTTTGTAGAGGCCATACCAGGTGCCGCGCGGATGATGATAGGCTTTGCGTGGAGGTTCGGTGATTCCCCAGGAAGCGCAGAAAGACGCAAACGCGACCAAACCCGTGGCCGCCAGGGTCCAGGACAAAGGCATGATCATGGCCATGCCTCCGCCTGCCAAAGCCGCTCCTGCTTCGGCGATCATTCCGGCGCTTTGCTGGCGGCCTTCAATGCCGGTAAAAGACTGGGCGCACTGCATTTCTGTCAAGGACTCATAGACCAGTGAGGAATCCGTTCCTGAAAAAAGGCTGAATCCCGCGCCCAGAATGATTTCAGCTGCCACAAACTGGGGAAAAGTAACTGCCAGGGAATAGGCCAGCCAGCCGGCAGCTGCAATGGCAGTGCTGATGAGGAGTGTGTTTTTGCGGCCCAGGCGGTCGGCCAAATAACCTGAGGGTATCTCCAAAACGGCGATGGCAATGGCGAAAATGGCCTGCAACCAGAAGATGTCAAGCAGATTGAGTCCATACTGTTTCCAAAACAGGGTTATGACCGGCACACAAAAAATGGTTGAAAAGCCAATGCGGATGATGTAGACCAGCTTCAGGTTTTTTTGCCAGGCGTTCATGGGCATGGGGCTTTCTGAATAAATTTACAAATATTATGCAGCATAAAGGCATTGCCGGCAAGCGGATTACCGGTACTGCGTATATTTTTGAAAAGGGGGGCAACGCCGGGTGGCGCAATATTGGCGGAGGGGCGGCAGTATCAGCCGTTATGACGAACAACGCGCTCTGAAATAATCCAATGAAGGTTGCACACATAAGTCCTTGGTCTTGATCCTGGGGTTAGGGTATAATGGGCCCCGGGCAGGCGGTTTACAGCCGTGGATGCCGGTAATCCGGAGAGGATGGCACATGTTTGGAAAAGCACTGCGCTTTTTTTTAATATTCATGCTGGCGTGGGGTTGCTGCGCCGGGGTGCAAGCTGAAAAACTTGAAGTTGTCACCACCCTTTTTCCATTGTACGATTTTGCGCGGGAGATCGGGCAGGATAAAGTCCATGTCACCCTCCTGCTTCCGCCCGGGGTGGAGGCGCACAGCTATCACCCCACGCCGCGGGATGTGATGCGCATTGATCAGGCGGATGTTTTTATTTATGCGGGAAAGGCGATGGAACCCTGGGTGGAGGATATCCGCCAAGGCTTGGACGCCAAAGGCCTGTTGGTGCTGGACGCCTCCAGGATGTTGACGGAAACAACTGCAGCCAAAGCATCCCTGCCCCCGGAGGGAGAGGATCATCACGGGTATGGCCCGGATCCCCATTTTTGGCTGGATCCGGTTTTGGTGCAAGATTGTGTGGACGGCATTGCCTCTGGTTTGGCCGCCAAAGACCCCCGCCAGGCAAGGTTTTTTCTCCAGCAGGCGATACGATACAAACGGGAATTGCAGGAACTCGACGCGTACATCCGCCGCTCCCTGGCGCATTGCCGGCGCCGGACAGTCCTCTACGGCGGCCATCAGGTTTTCGGTTATTTCGGGCGCAGATACAACCTGGAATTCGTGACGCCCTATCATAATTTCTCCCCCAACGCGCAACCCAACCCCCGCCATATCATCGCCTTGGCTAAAAAGTTAAAACAGTATCGGCAGCCGGTCATATACCACGAAGAGCTCATGGATCCCAAGGTGGCCAGGGTGTTGGCTGAGGAGACAGGCGCCAGGCTGATGCTGCTGCACGGCGCCCACAATATCAGCAAGGACGAGCAGGCGCAAGGCGTAACCTACCTTGCGATCATGAAGGCCAACGTGGAAAAACTCAAACAAGGATTGGAATGCCGGCCATGATGGTTGATGTGCGTGGGGTGACGGTCAAATACGGCAAGACACTGGTGTTGGACAATGTCAGCGTGAAAGTGTCAGCCGGGGATTATGTGGGCATTGTAGGGCCCAATGGCTCGGGAAAAACCACGCTGATCAAAGCCATCCTCGGCCTGGTGTCTTGCCAACAAGGGGCGATTCATATCCAAGGAAAATCGCGCAAGGCATTTCACGCCTGGCAGCAGGTGGGGTATTTGCCCCAGCGGCATTATATGGCCAGACAGGGTTTTCCGGCAACAGTCCGGGAGATTGTAGCCTCCGGGCTTTTGTCAGGGAAGCGCTTTCCCAGGCGCATCCCCCGATCTGACCGGGAAACGGTTGACCGCGCGCTGCGGCTTTTCCAGATTGAAGACCTAGCCGAGGACATGATCGGGCAATTGTCCGGCGGACAACTGCAGCGTGTGCTTTTAAGCCGGGCGCTGATCAATGAACCCGACCTGCTGATTCTGGACGAACCCACCGTGGCCCTGGACCCAGCCACGCGCGAGCAGTTTTACCGCGTGTTGCAGAAGATGAATCAGGAAAAAGGGGCGACACTCCTGCTGGTTACGCATGACAGCCACACCATCGGCGAATACGCCAGCCGCCTGCTGTATTTGGACCGGAAAGTTGTTTTTTACGGACTCTTTCAGGATTTTTGCCGTTCCCGGGAAATGACGCGTTATTTCGGGGAATTTGCCCAGCATCAAATCTGCCATCAGCATCATGGGCGCAGCGGGGGATAGGAATAATGCAGCTGTGGCTGGAGGCTTTTCAATACGGGTTTGTCCAGCGTGCGTTGCTGGCCGGTTCCCTGGTGGCCGTTTGTTGCGCCTGCCTGGGCATCTTCCTGGTGTTGCGCAAACTTTCTTTAATCGGCGAAGGCTTGGCCCATTTTTCGTTTGGGGTCATCGGTTTGGCCCTGTTGCTGAATATTTATCCCATGTATATTACCGTGCCCCTGGTTTTGGTCGCCTCTTTGGGCATCTTGTATTTGTCCGAACACGCCAATGTATTCGGCGATGCGGCCATCGGCCTGGTGGCGGCGGTGGGAGTGGCCGTGGGCGTGGTCTTGGCCAGCAAGGGCGGGGGATTCAATGTGGATTTGTTCAGCTATCTCTTCGGGGACATTTTGGCGGTCACCGCCCTTGAGGCCTTAAGCGCGGCCGCGCTTTCGCTTGTGGTCCTGGCCTTGGTTTTTCTTTTTTACCATGAATTGTTCGCCGTGACCTTTGATGAGGAGTACGCCCGGGTGATGGGGATTAAAACCCGGAGGATCAACCGGCTGCTGGTGATGCTTTCCGCTTTGACAATAGTATTGGGCATCAAAGTGGTCGGCATTATGCTCGTGTCCAGCCTGATCATATTTCCCTCGCTCACAGCGCTGCAGTTTCAGTCCGGCTTTCGTGCCGCCTTGTTTACGGCCTGCACTGTTGCCGTGTTTTCCGTGGTGGCGGGCATTGTCGCGGCCTTTATACTGGATGTGCCTGCCGGCGCGGCCATTGTGCTGTTGAATTTTCTTCTTTTTATGCTGGCCATGGCCTGGCGCGCTGTCCGGAGAGCATGAAAGCAGGAAAGCTGCGCAGGGCAGCCCCTGCCAACAGCTGTCTGACAGCATGCATCCGGAAAAAGGCCGGCCCCGCAAGGGTGTGAGACCACCACAACGGAGTATATAAACCTGTGGAATTGTATTTTTTACGCCATGCACAATCTCGGGGAAATGCCAGGGGTGATTACAGTCTGGCCGGGCATGACCAGTTGTCCGCCCGGGGGCGCAGGCAGGGAAGACTTCTGCTCAGGCGGCTTCATTCCTTCCGTTTTGATGCGGTGTATGTCAGTCCCCTGCAAAGGGCATGGGAAACCATCCTGCCTTTTTTGCAGCAGCGCGGCCAGAAGGCGGAAGTATGGTGTGAACTGGCGGAAACCTGCTGGCAGGAAGACCGGCAGGCCTTGCCGCCCGGGCGCAGAAAAAAGCGCCGGCATTGGGCGCCGCCCGCCGCCTGGCGCGCCTTGCTGGTTTGTCCAAAGCCGCACAGTCTTTGGCTGCCTGAGCCTGAAACCTATCAGGAAGGATTGGGCTTCATCAGGCGCGTCCGGCAAGGCCTGTTACAAAAGCACGGCAAAACCCAAGACAAGGTATTGGTGGTCGGGCACGGGCATGCCGGCGGGCGCTTGCTGGAATTGTTCCTGGATTTGCCGCCGCAGGGAAGGCTTGAGCATGACAATGCCGGATTGTCCCTTTTGGCGGGGGGCATGCCCCGGGGCTTCAAGGTCCGGTTTATCAACCGGGTCGCATAATATTACTATGTCTGACACATCCGGGATCGACTTGTTTTGTACTGGCAGGGTGATAAAAAACCCGTCAATCGCGTCCGGGCGCCGAAAAGTTTTACAGCTGCCTTTCAGCGCAACAAAGCCAGCTTGCCTTTTTTGACTTCTGCCGGGCTCTCAATGACATATACATACGTTCCGGAAGCCGCGGCTTTGCCCTGCTCATTCCTCAGATCCCAGGTCATACGGTTGCCCGCAGAATCCTTGTCCAGCGTCTTCACCAGCGCCCCGGTAAGGGAGTATATTTTAATCGTGGCCTTGACCGGAAGATTGATGAAAGTGATGCGCGCCGCCGGATTCAGGTCTGCGCGGTAGGGATTGGGATACACCCTGACCTGGGTCAGGTTTTGGGCCGCGAGTTCAGGGGAGGGCGTGATGGTAATGGTGGGAGAGATGGTGCAGGTGGGGGAAATAGTGCAGGTGGCGCTGATGGTGGCCGAACACGTTGAGGTGGCGCTCACCGTGCGGGTGGGTGTCAGGCTGGCAGTCACGGAAACAGACGCGGTGGGCGAGGCGGTGCGGGTCCTGGTAAAGGTGCTGCTCGGGCCGGTGGTGTTGCTCGGGGTGGGAGTGGCAGTGGGGCTGATGGTCGGGGTGTCACTATGGGTGGCGGATGCTGTCAAAGTGGGGGATTCGGTTGCCGTCTCGGTGATGGTCGGGGTGGCGGTGACGGTGGGAGTGGCGGTGGGCGTATAATTGCTGTATTCACCCTCGACGGTCATAAAAAGCGAGGGGTCTGATTGGTTGTAATATTCGGTTTGAATCCAGCCGCTGCTGCGATCCGTGGCTTGTATCCGTATCTCATCCAACTGGCCGTCGAAGAAGTCGTCCGAGCCGCTCTGGCAGCCGAGGAATAGCGTGTTGGTATTGCTGACCAAGGAGCCGATGGTCGGCTCCGTGGTCACGTTGTTTCCGTTCAAATAAATGGTGCCGGTGGTGTTGTTGACCACCCCGACCACGTACAACCAGTTGGTATCCAGCGTCACAGAACCGGCTATTGCCTGGTCAGCGCCTCCGCCGTCGATGGCAATGCGATTCCGAAAGGGATTTATTTCAATTTCATATCCGCTGGTGCTGTTCCAAACTGTTTTTCTGGAGATGATGCGGTAGTAAACGTCTGCCGTCAGGGAATCAAGATTAATCCAGGCCGAGAGAGTGAGGGTGCCGGTAATTTGCAGGGAAGTGTGGTTGGCCACATCATAGTACTCGTTGGAGCCGTTAAAATTAATGCCCTGGGCGATCTGTCCTGACGTCCGGTTGGAGGCATCCATGTTGTTGGGGGTGGCGTCATTGGGATAGGTGCTGCTGTCCGGAGCATTGTTCGGAGGCACATCCTGAAAATGCCAGACCCCGCGATACGTCGATGACCACGTGCCGGCATTGTTGGGTTTGTCGGCAGCTGCATTGCCGTAGTAGATGTACAGTTCGGTGGTGCTGGATAAATTGGGGATGCGCACCCAGGCTTCCAAGGTCTGGAGGCCCTGGTTGTAGGTGGCAATTTCGCGGTCATATTCTCCATCTTCAGTGGAATTCACAAAGATGACATCCAGATTATCAGTCGTGCTTTTGGCCACATGGCTGAAAAAAGCGGCATCCACATTATTCTGGGTAATGAGAATAGGGAAGTCAGAATGGGGGCCGCCGATGATCATGGAGGGATTTATGGTGATCCGGCGTTTGTAATGAAAACTGCCGTCATACCAGGCTGCCTGGGCAATATACGGAAACACCAGCAGCAAACCGCAACACATGGACGCAATTCTTTTCATACATCCCTCCGGTTGAAAAAACGGTGTGGGGGCATTCTCTGTTTTCTATCATTTTGAGCAGGTGAACGCCTTCCTGGTTCAATTCATGATAGAAAAAATGAGTACCTAGTCTCATCTGGCAGAAAAAACCGCTATGCTATCTTTACAACATACCATGATGCAAGAATGGTA
>JAFGIQ010000310.1 GCA_016929575.1 candidate division FCPU426 bacterium | reverse complement strand
TGCCCCTTCATCCGCGTAATCTTGAATTTAAGGATACGGTCGTTGCCCGTGTCCGCCACGTACAAATGGCCCGCGCCGTCCAGGGCCACGCCCTCGGGCGCCAGCATGGCCGGTGCCTTGATCTCGCGCACCCATTGCCCCTGCGGGTCAAATACTGCTATCCGATTGTTACCCGTATCCGCCACAAATATAATGCCCTCGGCCGACAAGGCCATGCCTTTGGGTTCCTGCAATTGCCCGGCGCCCGCTCCCTGCGCGCCGAAGACCGCGAGAAAATCGCCTTCAGCAGTCAACCGCTGGATGCGGTGGTTGCGCGTATCCAAAACCAGAATGCAGTTGCCGGAGGCAATCGCCACGGCTGCCGGACGGTTGAAAAAGCCCGGCCCGATGCCAAACCCGCCGAATACAGCCAGCGGAGTTCCCTGGGCATCGAATTTTTGTACGCGGTCGTTGTCCGTGTCTGCCACGTACCAATACTCCAGGGAATCACGGGCAATGCCGCCCGGCCGGTCAAACTCGCCGGGTTCCCTGCCCAGGGCTCCAAAAACCCGCAGAAAATTTCCTTGCCAATCGAATTGTGCAATGCGGTGGTTGTTTTGATCCGCCACCCAGAGCACTCCGCCGTCATAAGCCAATCCCGCAGGATCATTGAACCGGTCTTGATCCACCCCAAAACGTCCGAAAGCAAAGCGGTAATCGCCGTCCACGCCGAGTACCTGGATGCGCTGGTTGCCCGTGTCAGCCACATACAAGTACCCCAGGCTCTCTCCTTGCTGGGCCAAGACCGCCCGGGGTTTTAAAAACTGGCCGTGCCCGCTGCCGGACCGGCCGATGGCCTGCTCGAATTCCACCAACAGCCCGTCTGTCGCGGCGTTAAAACGCAAGGTTGGCGGCAACAGCCCGGCGCAACCGGCAAGTAAGCCGGCAAGCAGTATTACAACTGATATGAATCGCATCACACACCTCGCGTGAAAATTTCTAATTTCCAATCCCCATACCCCATTATTCCCTGCGTAATCTGATTTTCAAATCAGCGTCATCCTTTAAAACATGATACGTATTGTGATCCTATTCGCATCATAGAGCGCGCCGGAAGTAACAGCCGCGTAATCCACATGAATGACGAAGCTTTGATCTCTTTTGGGTCCTGCAAGCACAAAACCAGCGCCCACGTTTACATGGTCTTGGTCCCATCCCAGACGCAGGGCCAGGGGGGCAAAGCCCTTGTATTCAAGACCGAAACGGCCGGCCGGCAAATCTCCGCTCTTGTTTCGCTGTGATATTGAAGCAAACAGCACCGCCTGCCAGGCGGCCACCGGCCAGCGCATGCCGGCTTCGATTTCAGCATATCCGCTTTCAGTCCGATAAGGCACCCGCCAGGTCCGGCGGCGCTGGTTGAGGTGCCGGGCCACGATGCCTGCTGAAAAACCCGCATCCGCTTCATCCGCGCGCAAGGCAGGGACTGGTCCTAAGGCAGTGTCCGGCATATTTTCCCCCGTTTGTTTGTGGGCGCCGCGTCCAGGCAGGCGGGCCGTATACAAAAGCCCCATCCAGCCGTCATACCCCCATGCAAAATCTTCGCCAACTTTCATGTGCACAGCCTGTGCTTCAGCCCCCCAACTCAGGCCAGGCAGGATTTGCAGCGCGCATCCCAGTCCAAAGAGGCTGTCAATGCGGGTATCATAAATAATGGCCAGGGCTTGCTGGTTGGTGGCAGGATCAATAACCGGCGTGCCGTCGGGACGGTAAAGCAGGCGGTAGTACCAGGCGTTTTGCGTGATGAGCTGGTCAAAACGAAAAGCAAGGCTGCCCGCTGCTCCCGGAACGTCTGTTTTCCAAGGCACCAGGGCCAGGACCTGGTAGCCGTATTGGTCATATGCCAGTCTGGCCTGGCTGGTCTCCAGGCTGACGCTGCAGGCGGTGTTGGCGGCAAAACAACCTGTGGCCATACCGGCTGGATTCCGCGAGGCGGCATAATCTGCCTGCAGCGCCACCGGACTGCCGCCCAAGCCCAGGGAACGGCCGTTGATATTCATGGTATAGATATCCGCGGCCTGGATATCCGGCACCCCCACCAGCAGGCACCAGGCAATGGTCATTGCTGTTGTATTGCCAAACAAACGTATTTTCATGGCTGTACGCATGCATCCCTCAATCTTGTCCGCCGGCTTTCATCGGTTCACGATGATGGCTTGGCAAAGGACGGGATCTATTCTACCATGAATATTTGGGAATGAGATATTGGCTTTATCAACGGTGTGCAGATGCAAAAGGTTTTACAGAAGGCCCCGCCGCGGCGGTTGTCAGAAATCGAGGCCGATGCCGATGGGAAACCGGAATTGGCCGTCTTGGTCGCCGCGTTTGCCGAAGGAGCTGAAGTAGTTGCCCTCCGGATCATAGATTGACACGCGGTGGTTGCACTGGTCGCTTATAAAAATCTCATCCGCACGGTTGATGACAATCCCCATGGGATAATACAAGCGGCCGGCCTCAAATCCTTCCCCGCCGAACCAGAGCAGGAAATTTCCATCTTGATCGAATTTTTGAATGCGGTGGTTGCACTGGTCCACCACGTAAATATTGCTTTTGCTGTCGATGGCAATGCCCACCGGGCTGTTGAATTCTCCGCGGCCCGTGCCTTTTTTGCCGAATTTCATGATAAATGTTCCTTCCAGGTCAAACTTTTGCACGCGGTGATTGCCCAATTCCGACACATACAGATGGAGCTTGTTGCGGTCGATGTAAATGCCGTTGGGCTGCTTGAACTGTCCGTCGCCTGTTCCTTCCCGGCCGAAGGACAATATAAAGTTTCCGCGGTTGTCGAATTTTTGCACCCGGTTGCCATATTCCGTCACATAGACGTTGTCGGATGGATCAATGGCAATGCCATAGGGTTCATTGAATTGCCCGGTGCTGCTGCCTTTGCTTCCGAAGGAAAGCACGTACGCGCCTTTGTCGGTGAATTTTTGGATGCGGTAATTATTGGTGTCGGCCACCCAAATATTGCGCATGTTGTCCACCGCCACGGCGTGGGGATTGCTGAACTGGTTGATCTCTGTCCCCTCCAGGCCGAAGGCAAAAATGAATTTTCCAAAAGCGTCGAACTTTTGGATGCGGTGGTTTTGAACATCCGCCAGGTAAATATTCTGGCTGATGTTCACAAAGATGCGCTTGCTGCTCACGAATTTTTTCGGCCCGAAGACGGTGGCGGAAACAGTGTAGAGTTTTTTAATGGAAGGCGCTTTCCAGACCGCCTGCAGGCTCTGCTTTTCAATGAATTTGCCGCCGCTGGCCTTCCACACCACGCGCACGATATTTCCCTCGCTCCCTTCGGGCACAGTAAGGGTGATGGTGGTTTTGCCGCCCTGGGGTACGCTGGGAGGAACAGCCTTCATTTTCTGAATGGCCGGCATCACCTTGGCAGCGGCGCCCTTTGCCCCCTGCGCCTTCGCCTCCACAACCTCTATTACTTCCACGGCCACGCGGGCGGCTGCAGCGGCTGCGCGCGCCGCAGCTTCGGCGGCCGTGGTGGCGGCCTGCACCACGCTGGCAACCTTTACCTGCTCGGCATACTGTTTGGCTGCTTTCGCCGCAACCACGGCCGCTTTGGCCGAACTTTCAGCGGTCCTGGCCGCCTGCACGGCCTTTTTTGCCGCCCGGCTTTCTTCCTCATTGCGCGTTTTTTCCGTCTTCTTGACTTCTTTGGCGGTCTTCGCCGCCTCCTTTGCTGCTGCTTGTGCTGCTTTCTGCGCCGACTCGGCCGCCTTCTCAGCGTAATATGCGGCACGCGTCTCCTTGGTGGCCGACTGCGCCGCCTTGGCGGACTCGCGGGCAGAAAGCGCCGCTTCCGTGGCCGCCTCCTTGGCAGGCTCGCTGGCAGTCGGCGCTTTGGCTATTTTGGCCTCTTTGATCGCCTGATTGGCGGCTGTGGCGGCTTTGGCCGCCTCTGTGGCTGCCAGGGCGGCAGAACGGGCCGCAGCTTCAATCAGGGCTTCATCCACAGCCGCAGCGGCTGCGCGTGCCGCCCTGGCGGCTGCAGCAGCGGCTTCTTTGGCGGCTTTGGCCGCCTTGGCAACATTGGCTGATTTTGCTTTCAGGGCAAAATACTCGGCAACAGCCGCCGCTTTTTCCGAACCCAAAGCCTCTTTTTCAGCGGCACTGGCTTCTTGAATAACCTCTTTGGCGTCATTGGCCGCCACCGCCATATCCGGCCCAATCTCTTCCTTCACGGTTTCATCCACTTTCGCAACTGCCTGGGCAATGGTTTTTGCCTGTCCGGCATCGCTTGCAGCCGCCCTGGCAATTTTACTGTTCTTGGCGGCCAGATCCGTGGCTTGGGCTGCTTCAGCAGCAGCCCGCGCAGCCTCGGCCGCAGCCGTTTTCAGTGGTTTGATCGCCTTTGGTATCTTTGCCTTCTTGGATGCGTGCGTGGCATTGCCTGCGCGTTGCGTGGCCCGGGCCGCGGCAGCTGCAGCTTGCGCCGCAGCCTTGGCAGCAGCATCGGCCGCAGCCTCATCAGCCGCCTGACCGGCCGCCTTGGCTGCGCGCATGGCCGCAGCCGCTGCAGCTTTGGCTGCTTTTGCCACTTTAAGCGCCTTGGTGGTTTTCGCTTTTTTGGCGGAAGTTTCCGCCTGCAACGCCGATTTGGCCGCAGCCTGCGCCGCCTTTTCAGAAGTGCGGGCTTTTTGTATAACCTCTTTGGCAGCCTTGACTTCTTTGTCCGTTTGTTTTGCATCTTGTGCGGGGGTTATGGTTCGGGCGGCCTTTCCGGCTTCGGCCGCGGCCTGTGCTGCCTTTGCAGCGGAGGTTGCAGCTTTTTTGGCTGCGGTGGTATTTTCATCCGCTGTCAGCGCAGCTTTCGCGGCTTCGGCCGCGGCGGTTGCCGCCTCGGCAGCCGCAGTCTTTGCCGGCTGGGCGGCCTTGACGCTCTTGGCGGTTTTGGCGGCCAAGGTGGCCTCCCCGGCCGCCTTGGCCGCGTCAGCAGCCTGCTGCGCTGCCTCCGCCGCTTTACTCGCAGACAGTTTTTCAGCCGCCGCTGTCTCGGCATCGGTCTTTGCCCTTCCCGGCGCAGTCTTGGGCGCTACGCGCTGCACGGGTTTGACCGCACCGGTGTGGGTGCCGGTTTTTCCGGCATCAGCCCCCTGATCAGCCCCCGCCGGCGTTGGTTCAACCACAGGCGGCAGGGGTTCAATGGGCTTGATTTTTTCCAGGAGAATGCGTTCAATGCTCAGGGACACGCCTATATCGCCGATCTGCCAGTTGAAATCCGCATCTGATCTGAAATTAAAATTTTGGGTAAGAAATGAACGGTCGCCGACAACAAAAGCCCGGTCCAGCTTGGCCGCATTCCGGTCGGCGATTTGTTGGGGAGAGGCCAGAGAGTCCAATGCCAGGGAGGTCTCAATGGCCCTTTCCGGCGCAGCCTTTTTGATTGACCGGATTTTCAGCAGATAACGCCTTTCACCGACCACCACATTGACACTCTTAACCTCCTTATGCTCGCGGGAGGATTGCATGTAGGGAAGATAAATGAAGAGGAAACCGCAAAGCGCCAGCAACCCCAGCAGAAAGAGCAGTATGATCAACAAACGCCTTTTTTTCTTTTTTAACCGTGAAGGCGGCGCCTTTTCAATGATGGGGTGTGTATAGGAAGACATCAGCGGCTCCTCATTATCCCGGACAATGGCAGAGTCCGGCCCTTGCAGCTGGCCGGGGTCTGGGCACAATACTTCCCGCGGTACAGAAGGAAGCAAGTCCTGCCCTGCCTGGTATGCTCTCCAAGTATAATAATCGGCAGGAATGTTCTTCCACTAACGCCCAATTTGATAAAAGTTGAAAACAGGTTTTATAAGAAGGAATCATTGCTGACCAAATGGCGCCGGGGTTGCAGGGTACTAAAAAACATTGTCCCGCAGGCAGCGGTCCGCGGCCGTCCCCGCCGCCTTTATCATCATGAATCCAAAACCCGGGGGTTTGAAGACACGCCTGAAAAACACCAGCGTTTTTTAGATCTACAATCCCAACCTGACACTGCTGCACGAGGATTTTTCCATCAAGTCCTGCCGGCCTCCCTTTTGTCCACTTTCTTTTCATGGCGTGATGTTGCCTGCCCCGCCTGCTGCCGGCACGGGGCGCCTTTTATCTCCCCTTGGTTCAGTCGCTCGTACAAGCCCCAAAAGCGGGCAATCGTAGCCGGGGAAATGTCGGCCGCCATCTTTTCCCTCCCGTCACGCTGCTTGATATATTTTTTCATAGTGCATGACAAAAACATCCGCCAAAGGCAGCCGGCGGTTTTTTTGTTCGACCAGGAAATATCCCGCCAGTTTGGCTTTGGCCCTCATCAAGCGCACCCCCATGGTGCCCACGGAAACGCCCGCCTGTTCGGCGGTTTCGGAGTAGGTCTTTTCCATAAAATATACCGCGATGACCAGCTGGCGTTCCCTGGCCGGCAGCCTCCAGAGCGCGTTGATGATCCTTATTTTTTGGTTTGCCAGCACGGCCTTTTCGAAACCATGCTCCGGGACCGAGGCGGGTTCATGGGCATGCGCCACTTCTTCATATAAAGTAATGATTTGTTGTTTGGTGGCCCGGCGCCGCAAATCGGCTTTACAGGTATTTGCCGTGACGCGGTAAAGCCATGACCATAACTGGCTCTCCCCACGGTAATTGCATATTTTCTTTTTGGCCAGCACCTTGAGAAAGACATTCTGCGCCGTGTCTTCCGCATCCGGCCACACCGAAAAATACTGTCTGCACAAGCGCAGGACTTTGGGATAATAGCGGGTATAGAGCGTATCCCCGGCCTGCGTGTCCCCTTTTTGATATGCCCGGACCAAATCCAAATCCGTATGTGTTTTCATGGCGCATGTCCCCCCGTATCCAGCTGCAGCCCAAAGGCCTGGTGTTAATGCATGCACGTCCTGCCGGCCGCAGGCACTGTGTTTTTCATCACCTCGGCCAAATCATCCTGATGCAAAGGCTTGGCCAGATTATAATCGGCATTCAGGTGGTCTTTGACCTGCATGACTTCCTCCAGCCATTGCGTATAGATCAGGACGATGACGGTTTTCTTCTGCTTTTGCCTTAATGCCGCCAATACCGGCTGGCCGATAAACACCATGGTTTCAAAATCCAAAAAAGCAAAATCAAATCCGCTCAGGCTGGCATGGTCCTCCAGCACTTCGGGATTGGTACTGATATATACATGCAGGCAGTCCAGTTGTCTGAATTGCTCTTTGAGGATATGGGCATCATCAATGTCCTGATCCACAATCAATATTCTGGGCTGCATTTCCCCACCGCACCTTTGGGCTTCATTTATTGACAATCCATTGATATGCAGATTGCGTGCCAGACTATATTCAAAAAACAGGTTTTTATAAAAGGTTTGTAAATAAAGGATTTTGCAGGAAGGAACCACGCTGCCAGACTAAAAAAGTGAAGCATTTACTTCTTTTTCAGGAAGCAAATGCTTCCACCATGGGTAAAAGCAGATGCATTGCTATGCAGCCGCTTATCAGCATTCCCTCGCCTCTGTGAGACCGTTTCACAAGTCCTTTTTACTTGTCATTCCGGGGTGACGAAACCGGAGAGATAAAGCCGGGGGCCTACCATGATGACACAGCCTTGGCACAGGATGGGGTAGACAGATACCACTAACAGGACATCTGCGTGTGGGGGAAAAATCCTGCTGATTATTTTTCAAGCATCTTCTGTTGGTTGCTGTATCCCGTATTTTTTCATGAGCTGGCGCAAAAACTCCTTTTTCATGCCAAGCTTTTCCGCAGTGCGCGAGATGTTCCAGTGGTTTTCTTCCAGGTGGAGGACATAAAAGGATATGCGCAGGCGGGCTTGCGCCTCCTCGTCATATGCTTTGAACGCCTCATAATCCATGCGCTGCAGCAGCGCGGAATTTCCCGCCAAGGGCGCAGGGACTTCAGGGCCGGCTTCGATAAATTGGCCGGCAAAATCCTTGAGGGTCAGCACCTGTCCTTCGCAGCGGTGGATGCCGTTTAATATGCAATTTTCCAATTCGCGCACATTGCCGGGCCAGTCTTTTTCACAAAATTCCGCCACCACCGTAGTATCCATCTGCCTGATGGCAGCGGTTTTGTATTTTTCGAAAAAGTATTGCGCCAGGTAGGGAATATCGCTTTTACGCTGCCGGAGGGGCGGGATGATGATCAAATTGGTGTTTAAGCGGAAGTATAATTCGCTCAAAAACTCGCCTTTTTCGACCATGGCCAGCAGGTCTTTGCTGGTGGCGGCAAGAATAATGACATCCAGTTTTTTCTCCTCGGTGGATCCCAAACGCATGCTGGTTTTAAACTGGATAAAGCGCAGCAGTTTGGTCTGATGCTGGAGGGCCATGTAGCCTATTTCGTCGAAGAATACTATCCCGCCTTCGGCCTGTTCCACCAGGCCCGGTTTGTCGCACACGGCATTGCCAAAAGCGCCCTTTTTATACCCGAACACCTCTGATTCAAACAATTCGCTGGGGATGCCCGGACAATTGACGGTGATAAGGGACTTGTTTTTTCGCCGGCTGTGCTGGTGGTACATGCGGGCCGCCACTTCCTTGCCGGTTCCGGTCTCGCCTGTAAAAATCGTGTCTATCTCCGCCTGGGCGGATTTGATGATCTCCAGGTTTTTTTTCATGATGATTTCGGACTCGCCGCCCAAGACGGTCTCGGTTTCAGGGGGTTTGCACCTGGCGTACTGATCCTCAATACCAGGACCCAAAATCACCTTTATCTTTTCGATAAAATCATCCAAATCGTCTATGGGTTTGATGAAATAGGTGTTGGCGCCGGCTTGAATTGCCCGGGAAAGCGTACGGCCGTCTCCCCGGCCGCTGAGCATGATCACCGGCAGTTTTTCTTTGGGCCATAAGCGTCGCAGCTCCTGCAGCGCCTTGATGCCCGCGTCCTTGACTGAACCGAATTCCAAATCCAAAAATACCAGCTGCGGTTCAAAGGCTTTGACGATTTCCACGGCCGTATGGTAATTCGCGTGTCCGGCAACGGCAAAGCCCTCCTTTTCCAGGCGGCGGCTGATGGGCCTGAGATCCTCAAGCTGGTCATCGATCAAGAGGATGCGTTTCATGTGTGCCTCCCCCCTTTCACCTTTTTAAGGCGCAGGCCGTACAGGCAGCCGGAAATAAAAAGTCGTCCCCTGCCCCGGCCGGCTTTCCCGGATTCCCACCTCGCCTCCGATCAGCCGGGCCAGACTGCGGGCGTTGAACAGCCCCAGCCCGCTGCCCGGTTTGTCGGTATTGAGACGCCGGTAGGCTCTGAATATGCGTTTCCAATTTTTACGGGCAATGCCGGGCCCGTGATCTTTGATAAAGACGACCACAGCCTCCTGCTCCATCTCCAGCCGGATATCAATGCTGGTCCGGACCGCGGTGAATTTAATGGCATTGTCAATCAGATTGGTGAGGATGCGGTCAACCACGTATGCATCCATCTGCAGGACCAGCTCGTCCACCTGCAGGTCGAGCGTTAAACGCTTGCCTTCCTTGGCGAGCGTGACCTCGAACTGCTCCGGTTTTTTATGCAAAAGCCTGATGATATCCTTGGCGGCCGGCTGCAACGGCAACCGGTCCCGGCGCACATTTTCATAATCCTCCAGATTGTCCAAAAACCGGCGCAAGGCTACGCTGTCCTCCCAGGTCAGCTTGATGTCCCGGTGTGCGGTTTCACCGCCCTTCCCCTGGCGCAGCTGCTGGTAAATTTCCTGCAGGCGCGGCGAAATGCGGTTGAGGACTTTGCGGGCATCGTGTGATATTCCCTGCACGGTTTCCATTTTTTGTATATCCGCATTGTGCAGGATGAACAGTAAAATGATGATCACCAGCAGCAGTCCGAAAATAACGCCCAAAGCGGCCTGGATGCCCATTTTCCTGCTGGAGAATTCGTCCAGATTAAACACGGCGCGGACAATGCAGGTGTTGGGCAACAGGTCCGGATGGGTGGGCAACTGGTTGTCGAAGATGACAAACTGCTGTTGTCCATCCCGGTATTCCCAGGCCCGGGTCGCATCCGGTTTTTGCTCCGCGAGTTTTTCCAAACCCTGGCTGTTGCCTGAGGTTAATACCGGGTCTCCGTCCAGATATATTTCCAGCCGTTGAATCACGGAAGAGGTGGTGATAATCCGGATGGCGTCAAGCATGTGGTCGTAATAGCCGCCGGTGATGAAATTGAAGGTGCTTTTGCTTGTTTGCTCGGCAATGGAGCGGTACTCGGCCAAACGGTTTTTTTCCATTCCTTCCAAATTCGCCATAATCCAGATCACGCATCCCAGGGGCAGGGACAGGATGATAAACCCGGCCAGGATGTATCTGATTCTGAACATCTGTCGTTTGAAAATGTCCAGCAGGGGTTTTATTTTTTTCCACCGCATGCGTTGGTTCATGGTCACAATCCCATCGCCTGATAGATTTTAAGCCATTTCCTGTAATCTTCCTCTTCCTTTTTTGTAACCGGCATGGTGCGGTCGCAGCCCAACAAGTACAGCAATTCCTGCTGCCCCGGATCTTCGTGCATTTTCAGAAAAAACTCCTTGATCTGTTCGATTTTTTTTCTTTCCTCGGCCGTAACCGAGGCTCGGTAAAAAATCGGGAGATCGGCAATTTTTTCCGGCCACCGTTGAATGATGTCGATTTCCTGGCTTAGTTCCGGATGCAACCGGCGAAAGGCGCCGAGCGAATACTCGGTTTCAAAAACCACATCCGTATGTTTATACAACAGCGACATCAGGGAATTACGCGCATTATCATAATTTTTAACGGTAAAATAATCCTGCAACTGGAAATCCCTGACCGCATGGAAAAACAAGTAGCCGACTTTATTGCGGTCTGAGGGATGAGAAATGCCCAGCCTTTTGCCCTTGAGCTGTCTGATACTGCGAAGACCGTTTTTTTTTCTTGCAATCAGGATATAATGATCGCCGTCTCTCCAGCGGTCCTGCGTCTTTTGCTGAAACCAGATCATGGGCACCAGCACGCCCTGGTCATATTCCTTGAGGAACATCGCGAGATGGCTGCAGCCGATATCCGCTTTGCCTTCCCTGAATTCCCGGAAAAGTTTTTCATCCGATTCATAAAAACGAAAAACGATGGGAAATTTCAGTCTGGGCATCAGGTATTCGTCCACCAGGGCTTTGAAAATTTCCTGGGCTTTACGGGGATGCACATAGTGTTTCAGCCCTGATTTGGAGAGGCACAGGCTGATCGGGGCTTCCGGCGGTTGTTCCTGCCGGGACGCGTCCGGCGCCGGACCAACATGCGTGTCCGCGGCCATAGCCGGAGCGGCAACCACGGTGAGCAGGGACAACGCAGTCAACCATACCAGCGGACGGTGCGGCGAGGAAGGAAGCGTCCGCCGCCGGGGCTTATGGACTGGCATGACGGTCCCCGCTTTCCGGCCTTTCCGCCCTTGGTGCATCCTGGTATTCCACTTCCTGCAGATTCTGGCCGAGCAAGGCGGCATATTCGATGAGCCGCAGCTGAAAATTCAAGCGCACTTCCAAATATTGCACGCGCACTTCGCTCTCTTCGCTTTGGGCCTCAATCAGCTCCGTGGTTTCCACCTCTTCCAGGCGATAGCCTTCAATAGCCAGGCGGGAGCGTTCCTGGGCGTCCAACAGGGCTTTTTCCATCAGGGCCAGCTGTTGCCGGCAGCTTTCCAATTCACGCAGCAGCGTCTCCAGTTTGGCGGCAAGGGCTTTTTGGGCGTATTCCACTTCCAGGCGGACAGCCTGGGCTGCAGCCAGTTTGTCTTTCACGGCTTCCACGGTTTGCAGTCCCAGGGGAAATTTCCATTGTGCGCCCACCATCACTTTCCAGGAGCTGTCCGGCATATATCCAAAATCCGGCTCTTCGTGGAAAAGCGTATATTCCCCGGTCACGCCCACCAGCGGGAAAAAATCGGCCCGGGCGATTTCTATCTCTTTTTCCGCCATCAGCCGGCCTTTTTCCAACTGCTGCCAGGAGTGGTTTTGCACCTGCAGCAGGCGCAAAGATTCGTCTGGTTTAAACAGGCTCACCCGGGGCAACATGGTATTACCCGCCACGGCAACGGGTTGTGAAAGATTAAGCAGCAATTGTAAAAACCGCCCGCCGTTTTCAACCCGGTTTTGGGCCTGCATCCGCAGGATGTCTATTTTATTGGCATACACCTGGATGGTCATGAAATCATACTGGTTTTTTCTGCTCTTCTGGCTTTGCATCAGGGCCTTGGTGATGACTTTAAGCATGGTAAAACGGCTTTGCATTTCTTCAGCCAGCGCCAATAATTGCCGGCCTTGGGTTAAGGCATAATAGAGGTGGCATACTTGGGTTAACACCGCCTGTCTGGCTTCCGCTTGTTTGTGTTCTTCCAGCTCCTGGTTCCACATTGCTTGTGCAAAGCGGCCGGATATCTTTCCCCCTGTAAACAAGGGTTGGAGGATGGAAAAAGTGGCGCCCACATGATGGGAGCCCAGGTAGCCGGAGGCGATGGATTGGGGAATGGCCCTTTTGGCTTCCGCGTAATACTGCATCAATTCCAGGGGTACTTCTGTCGCAGCCGGCAGCGCGTTCCAAATAACATACGGGTCTGTTCCCGGCGGATACCCCAAATGTGTTAAACGCCCGTTTTCAATATCCTCCTTCATCCGGAAGTACATATACGCCATGGTAAAAAGATCGTGGTATTCATCCGGCAGGGCAATCTCACTCACCCGGTCCTGGTCAAGCACAGTATAGCCGGCCTCCAGGCCAAGGCTGGGAAAATAAAATGACCGGGCTTGCCCCACTTTGGCGGCTGCGCACAGGTTTTGCTTTCCGCTGGCCTGAATCTGTAAATTGTTTGCCATGGCCAAATCAATGCATTCACGCAAAGTTAAAACAGTTGTTTGTTTTTCTTCTGCCAGGGCAATACATGGCAAAATTAACATGACAATCAACACATAACAGGAATAGTGCACCTTTGTCTTCATTACGGTTTTACGCTCTCATGTTTTAAGTAGGTATAAGCAGGTTTTAACCGGAAAGTAAATCCATTAATACCTTCCCCTTTAATAAGTATAGCATACTGCTGCCTATTTTGCTGTGCAAATCAAGGGGTTTTTATATGCCTGCTCTGTTCGTGACCTATTGAACTGTTACTGATGACAGTATGTTCCCGCAGTATAAACCAGGTCACTCGTGTCTAAATTAAATGAAAACCCTATCCACAGATTACTCAGATTTATTAAGCTTAAAATCATCTGCATTGCATGGTTTATTTTATTAGACATCCTCTGCGAAATCGGCGTCATCTGCGGATAAAGCCTTTGTTTCTCAAGTTTATGAAAAACATTATTGATTATTTTGACATCAGTGAAACCAGGTTCGAAATAATGTGGTATTCTAGAATCTTATTCCCAAACCAAATTGGTACCCCAGGCTTCGAGAAGGCAGGATAATGGATTGTTGCGCCACTGTCAGTGAATGGTCCTGGAAGGAATCCTCATAAAAAACGCCGATCTGCCAATACGTGCCGCTGTGCCCGCCCCAGTTGAGCACCAGCGCGGCGCTGCCCAGCATATCCTGTTTGGTATACTCTTGCCGGTCAACCGTCAGGTTGCGCAGGCGCAAGGACGGCCCAGCGGACATCCTGAATTGAAGTCTGGAATCTCCAAGATACCAACGGAGCAGAAGGGCCAGATCAGCGCCGGCCGCCGCTTCTTGCACATGCAAACCGCCGTCCAGGAGCTGCCCTGTTTGCGGGCGTGCATGATTGGCGAAAAAACGCGCATGCGGGACAGCTGCCAAACCAAAACCCAGGCGGTCCTGATGCCATACATCCAGCAGGCTGGTGATGAATTCCCCGCGGAAACCCATGTTCACCAGCTGGCTTTCTTCAACCAATCCCTTCCCTGCAAAGCCGCTGCCGGCATTGACCGCCTCATACGTCACCGATAAAATCAATTCATGGGCCAGAGATTCAGGCTCCGGTGCAAAATAGGCTGGAACGGCAAAATGTCCTGAACCTGTCGCCGGTAGGTCCGTCCGTTCCAGGCTGAATTTTCTTTTTTCCGCCCAGTTGCGGCGGCGGGCCAATACAAAAGCTTTTTCGGCGCTGCCTTGGTGGTTTAAAAACAAAAGATTGGCGGAAATTAAAGCGCCGGTCAGATTTTCCAGGCGCGCATCATTTTGGGCGGCAAGGGCAAAACCAACCGCACCGGCCAAAAAAAGGATCTCGGAATACCACAAGCCGGAGGAAAGATGCAAGCCCGGTTCCAAGGTCTCCTCCCCCAGCCCCGGCACCAGGGAGGATAGCAGCGCCAGACGCCGCGGTGAAAAGTACGGCACATCCATGGCCGCCGAGGATTCCTGCGCCAGGGGATGGTCTTGGTGCTGCCGCCAAAAATCGCTCAATGCTTCTGTGTCTCCCTGGTTTTCCAGCCAGTGTATCCAGGCCAGCTCATAGACAGCCCACCCGGCCCAGTCAGAATCCGGATGGGCCGATACAAAATCCCCCAGTGCCTGGCGCCACTCCGCTTCCGCCGTGGATTCCACCTGTGCCTGCACCAGCGAGACAAAATCTTCAAATCCCGAGTCCGTGGCCTGGAGATACTGTGTCCCGATACGGGCATACGCGGTTTTAATCAAACGGGAAAAACCCGGATCAGGATTATACTCTTGCAGATACGGGGTATGCTCAGGATAGGAAGGCAGGTGTGCCAGCAAACTGCTGGACGGAAAAAAATCCCGCAGGTATTGGCGGTGCTGATCCGCCAACGCCCCCTGCCCTAAAGCATCCAGGATTTCCGCCAGCCAAAAAAGTTCCAGGTCTTCCAACCGGCCTTTGGGTGTTTCAGCCTGCGCCGAATGAAGTGTCCTGCCGGATTGAAAAAGATTTTGGGCCAGGTATTCTGCATGCGTCTCCTGATCCCCCGGCGTTCCCTGGGCCGGCCAGGAAACAATCAGCACGGATATCAAGAAAACCCCCTGCACCGCCAGCCGGCGAAGTAAAAGGCGGCGCCGGGTCCTTCCTCCGTGCGGGCTGAGGGTGAGAATGGCAGCAGGATCTTTCTTGCTTTTTAGCATGCGTGCGTCTTCCTTTTGAAAAAATCTTTTGGCAGCCACCACCACGATGTCAGACATAGAACCAAATAAAACCCCGCCAGGAGCCTGAACAGCCATAGCGGTGCTCCCCAATTTTCCACATAGATCAGTTTTTCCACCCAGGAAGCCAAAAAAGAACCTTGATAGCTAAACCCCGGAACAGCCTGTTGCCGGAAGTATTCCTCCCCGATGGTCAAGGGACAATACCAGCCTAATACCCCGAGCAGGATGTATAGCAGCAGACCCGCAAAGTGCAAAAGACGAAGCCAGGCCAGGCGCCACCAAAGTGCGAGCCAAAAGCCGGCGAGCATGAAAAGCACCCAGATAAAATGCAGATACAAGAGAATGTCAGCAGCCCATTGCGCCATAGAACCCCTGCGTGCCGCAGCTGGTACAGATCAGGCAGCGGTACTCCCGGGTTAAAAGCCCGGGGATTCCCTGGTATATTGAAACATGCATGCAGTATGCATACCATTGCCGCGCAATGATAGCGTGTCGCTTTTTTCAAGCCGGCATGTTTACAGCAATTTGGCCGCCAGGGCGGCGAGGGAGGAGCGCTCGCTTTTGGTCAGGGTAACATGCCCAAACAATTCCTGCGATTGGAAATGCTCCACCAAATAGGTCAAACCGTTGGAATTGGAATCCAGATAAGGGTTGTCGATTTGGTAAGGATCGCCGGTGAGAACAACCTTGGATCCTTCCCCGGCGCGGGAGACAATGGTCTTGACTTCGTGCGGCGTCAGGTTTTGCGCTTCATCCACAATAATGAACTGTTTGGGAATAGACCGGCCGCGGATGTAGGTGAGGGATTCGAGGATGATTTTTCCGCTCTCATTCAAATACCGCAGCGTGCCTTCCCCGGTCTCCTCGGATTCGCCGTTTTGGTCCATGAGGAATTCCAGGTTGTCAAAAATCGGTTGCATCCAGGGGGCGATTTTTTCCTCCTTGGTGCCCGGCAAGTAGCCGATATCCCGCCCAAGCGGGATGACCGGCCTGCTGACCAGAATCCGGCGGTAGCGCCGTTCATCCAGAGTGCAGCGCAAGGCAGCGGCAATAGCCAAAAGCGTCTTGCCGGTTCCGGCCGGGCCCAACATGGTGACCAAAGGAATGGTATGGTCCAAAAGCAGCTCAAAAGCGAATTTTTGCCGCAGATTCTTGGCTTTGATACTCCATACTTCCTGTTCGCCAAACGCCAGGGGAACAACCGTCTGTTCCTTCCAACTCACCCTGCCCACCGCGCTTTGGCTGGAACTTCCGGTCATATCCTTGATAATCACAAATTGATTGGGATTGAGCCCATGATCAGGCAAGGGGATCTTCTTGTCAGTATAAAACTGGTTGATGACCTCCACCGGTTGCTCGATGGTGGCCACGCCCGAGTATAATTCATCGATATTGACCTTGTGGCTCTCAAAATCCTCGGCTTTAACCCCGAAGACCTCCGCTTTAACGCGCAAATTAACATCCTTGGTCACCAGACGGATGTTGTCCGCGCCCCGCTGCTGGAGCGTCATGGCCAGGGCCAGGATTTGATTGTCAATGCGGTCCAGGCTCAGCCCTTCCAGCTTGATATCCGGCGTCTCTACGGGGATGCGCAATATGCCGCCGTTTTCCATCTCCACGCCTTTGGAGAGCGAGCCTTTGCTGCGCAAACCGTCGACAAAACGCGAGACCGCCCGTGCGTTTTTACCCTTCTCATCGTTGAGTTTTTTAAACTTGTCCAATTCCTCCAGGGCGACGATCGGAATGACCACATAATTATCCTCAAACATCCTGATTGCTTCCGGATTATGCAGCAATACATTGGTATCCAGTATGAAGGTCTTTTTCATTCGTTCGCTCTTTTCAGTGGTAATAATTCCCCCCTTATAGTCTCGACCCGCCCGCATCGTCCAGCAACAGAAATTGGGGCGGCGCCGTTTTTTTCTATCTGATCTTGGTCAACCAGCCGTGTTTGTCTTCCTGCTCCCCGCGCAGAATGCCGAAAAACGCCGCCTGGATGGCTTGCGTGATCGGTCCGCGTTTGCCTTCGCTGACCGGAATTTTATCCACCTGCGCGATGGGAGTAATCTCCGCGGCAGTGCCGGTCATAAAGGCTTCGTCCGCCACGTACAGACTCTCGCGCGGCAGGACGTGCTGTTTGACCTGGTAGCCCAAATCGCGGGCGAGTTGAAAAACACAATGGCGTGTAATTCCCGGCAGAATGCTGGAAGAAGAAGGGGGTGTGAAAAGCACCCCGTTTTTCACAATAAAGACATTTTCTCCTGAGCCTTCGGAAATATAGCCGAATGTGTCCAGGGCGATCCCCTCGTCAAATCCGTCCTGCAGGGCTTCCATCTTAATGAGCTGCGAATTCATGTAATTGCCCGCCACTTTGGCCATGGTTGGCAGGGTGTTGGGCGCAGGCCGGTTCCAGGAGGCGATGCGGATAGAGACGCCTTTTTCCAAGGCATCCTTTCCCAGGTAGGGTCCCCAGGACCAGGCGGCAATGGCCGTGACCACCGGACAGGGAAAAGGACTCAGCCCGAGGGAGTGGTATCCGCGAAAGATAAAAGGGCGGATATAGGCTTCCTCAAGATCATTGGCCAACAAGGTTTCCTTCACGGCAGCCATCAGCTGCTCCAGTGTGTAGGGAATGGTCATGCGGTAGATTTTGGCCGAATCCAAAAGGCGCTTCATATGTTCCTGAAAACGCAGAACAAAGGAACCCTTGGCATTGGCGTACATCCGCAATCCTTCAAAAGCACAAGAACCATAATGGAGGGCATGGATCATCACGTGAACTTTGGCCTCGTCCCAGGGAATCAGTTTCCCATCCATCCAGATTTTTTTTGCAGGAAACCCCATTGTCAAGCCTCCTACTGCTCACAGCCTATGCCGGCGTTTTTCCAATAATCAATATTTCGGTTTGGTCAAACATGATACCTTTTGGCGCTTAAATGCGCAAGTTTTTTTCCAGGAGTGCCAACCGGGAATCCCGCCGGCCTGCGGCGGCAATGATACGGGGATAGTGTGGCATCAGCGGCGGCCTGCTAAATTTTTTGCTTCAGCCAAAGGCGCTCAAACCAGCGGATGAATTTTAAGGTCTCGTCGGAAATTTCCACAAACACCAATCCAACCTTGTAGTTTTTTGGTGCCGGCAGCCGGCTTTTTTGCTGCCAGACGACCTTGGCCAGGGCGCTCAAGGCCTTTACTTTCCTGCTCTTGCTCAACACCATCTGCAGGCGCAATAAATCCCCTTCGGCCACAGATTCCGGCAGATACGCCTGCACGCCTCCCTGGGAGACATCATGGGTAACGCCCTCTCCCGGCTGCCCGTTGAGTTCGTAGGAAAAAGGCAGATGAATCACAAAACGGGGAAAAATTCTCCTTTCGAATTCAAGGTTGCCGAACTTGGCTTCCTCCATCCCGCACCTCACCGTGAATGATTCATGCCCACCTGCTCTAACCAAGCGCCCGCGGAAAATCCATCCGAGCACTGCGGCGCCTGTTTTTGCAGCCACAGACATTATATACAACCCCTCTGCGGTCTATCCCGTATAAAGATTTACGCCCGGGAATTCACCTCGGTTTGTCCCCCTGCCAGTTGCGGAGAAATTGCTGCCAGATTTCCTTCGATTCCGGCGGCATGTCAAGAAAACGCACGCCGGCCCGGCAGGACCAGCCGCTGTCAAACACTCCGTTTTGGGACCATACCACCTCGGCCTGCGCACGACAGGTTTTTTTCTCATCCCCCAGCGGCAGGAGCATGGTAACTTCCAAAATCTCTCCCGGAGTAACATTCTGCGGCAAATAAGCCATCAATCCTCCCAGGGATACATTGGCAGACACCCCCTTGGGAATATGCGGGTGATCGCCTGATACTTGGAAAGCCAACGGAAGTGAAAAATTGAGTCTGGGATACCGCCGGCGGTCAAACTCGGCGCTGCCAAATCCTTTCATCGGACCCTCCTCGCAAGTGAAACCAAAAATGGCAACCCCCGGACCCGGCCCGGGGTGCTGCTTCCCCCGCCACGCATCCTGCGGCTTGTCAGAACGGCCGCGGAGAATCCCCCGCCTTTTTGTGGGCGCAGATAAAATACCGCAATGCAATTTGCATTTTTGCGGCGGCGAACATGGTCCCGCTCACTTATGCTGTCTGACGTGGAATTATCAACCGTCTTGCTGAAAACTCGCCCGGCGCCGTAAGTCCCCCCCTCCGTAGAATTTTAACACTGCCGCCTGCCGGGGAAAATCTTTTTTATCCTGCCGTGCACCTTTTCCTGACAAAAACCGCTTTCCAGACGGGGCAGATACAGACATCCTTTTTCCCGTCACCTCGGCCGGGCCCCGGCGGAGGCATGCCTCCAGGGCAAACCATACTGTTGTTACACCTCTATCCTTTAATGGAAAACCCATACTGATTATCGACCAGCCAGCTGCAATTCCATAGAAAAGTTTTCATGCGGAAACTGCCGGCGCCGGTTGCCGGGTTGCTGATGGCAAGCGCATAGATGAAGCACATCATACAGAACACGCAGACCGCGCAAAATGCTTGCGCGTTTCAATATCCGGCGTTTGCTTTTAGGTATACAGGTTTGAATCCGGTTGATCCAGCTTGAATTCTATTAAAAACTCCTTCAACCATTTGCGGTTGTTCTGATCCAAATCCAGAAATTGGATGCCGATATTATAGCCGCCGTCCGGGGCCGGCGCTGACCAGGCCACGCGGGAT
>JAFGIQ010000309.1 GCA_016929575.1 candidate division FCPU426 bacterium | reverse complement strand
GGTTTTTGCCAAGAGGGGGGCGGGCGATGTCATGGCTCCGGAAGTGGCTGTGCAGGCGCTTGCAGAAAGCCATCCCCATATCATCAGCCGGATGCTGCATCCCCTGGGAACAACCAAGCTGGGTCCTGACGGGGAAGCAGGCATATCCGTGCCCACGGGGCTGATTTACCAGTCAACGCCTTTCAGCCGTTTCTTTCTGCGCTTGATCCTGCAGTATCAATTCAAGCGGCTGGCAGCGCAGCAGCGGCTGGCGCTGGCGCGGGCAGAGGCAGGAAGCCTCCGGACCAGGCTGCTTCGCCTGTTGCAGGGGCTGGGGCTGGTTATTCAACCCAGGCGGCAGATGTCCCGCATGCTGTCCGAACTGGATTCTGTCATCAGCCGGGAATTGCTGGCTGCCAGACCTTCGCCCATGCAGACAGATTACCAAAACTGGCTGGAGCAGCCGACCCAGGAGAACACTGAAACTTTGTTGGCCGGCCTGGTGGAGGTGATTTTGCAAGAGCAGGATCCTGAAAACAGGCAAAAGGCGCTTTATACGCTGAGCGAGTTATGCCGGCAGGTTCCCTTGTTTGACGGGCGCAAAGTGGGCGCCTGGGCAGCGGAGAAAAAGTCTTTGTTTTTGCCGGAATTCTTGTGGAGGCGGGAAAACCGTTTGCAATTGCGGCGGTTGCTGAAAAGTGCAGGCTCCATGCCCCTGGCGGCCCTTGATCCTGAATGGAAATCATGGCTGCGGCAACCTCGCAGGACATGGCAACAGGCTGCTTGAAAAAATTTTGGCCAGCCAGTGAAGGTAAAAAAGGGTAAAATGACAGTATTGAGCTGACAGTATTCTGGTGTGGTTCTTCACCGCAAATAATGGGTTGATGCTCCTCGTCACCCCGGCGAAAGCCGGGGTCCAGAAAATCCCATGTAAAACAAAGATCTGGATTCCGGCTACATACAACTTGTCCGGCATACGCCGAACAGAGATGATATTCTTTGAGGATAGAGATTCAAAATGAATGGTCAGGTGAATACCATTACCATACAAATCCGTGAAAATCCGCGTAATTTGCGGATAAATAGTCTGAAAACCTGCAGGCCAGCGGCGAGCAATATGTTTATGGCATCCCTTAGTTTTTATCTTGACAGACGCCTGTGGATTGGGTAAAGTAGCGGCCTTATTCATCTCGCGCAAGATGCGTTTCATGAGAGGCAAGGAGGTTTTTTATGTCAACGCCTTTTCCAAAAACCGGAAAGGTGGAACGGAAGTGGTTCCTGGTGGATCTGGAAGGCAAGATCCTGGGCCGCGCCGCCAGCCGGGTGGCCAGTATTTTAAAAGGCAAGCACAAACCCATCTATACCCCGCACCTGGATACCGGCGACCATGTGGTTGCCATCAATGCCGAGAAGGTGCGTCTGACGGGCAAAAAGCTGGACCAAAAGCTCGATTTCCAGCATTCCCAATGGCCGGGCGGGGCAAAATTCACGCCCTATAAGGAGATAATGAAGCGAAAACCCGAACAGATTTTCAGATTGGCGGTAAAGGGCATGCTGCCTAAAAATTCGCTGGGGCGGGCCATGATGAAAAAATTGCGCATTTACCGGGGCAGCCAACACGAACAGCAGGCCCAGCAGCCGCAGAAATTGGAGATATAGAAGATGGTGGAGACAAACACCCAACAGACGGAAGCCGCCAACGCAGCGGTGGAATTCATCGGCACCGGACGCCGGAAAACTTCAGTGGCGCGGGTGCGGCTAAAACCCGGACAGGGGCATATCTTTATCAACAACCGCCCCCTGGAGGAGTATTTCATGCGCTCGATCCTGCGGGCGCGCATCCGCCAGCCGTTGGAAGTGACGGCCACGGCCAATAAATTCGACGTGCACGTGAATGTGCACGGCGGCGGCATGACCGGCCAGGCCGGCGCCATCCTGCACGGCGTGGCCCGGGCCTTGGTGCAGGCGGATGCGGATTTGCACGTGCCGTTGTCCAAACAGGGATTCCTCACACGCGACTCGCGCATGGTGGAGCGCAAGAAATACGGCCGCCCCGGCGCGCGCAAACGCTTCCAGTTCTCCAAACGTTAAAACTTCAGGGGATTGGAAAACGCCCCTTTCCCCCGAGGGACCCATACAAAGCAAAGGCGCTCCTTGCATGCCAAGGAAGCGCCTTTTTTTTCAGACGTTCAAGAGAAGAAGAAACCGGTGGTTGCAAGGCTTGCGTGCCGCCGCAGACACGCGTCCCGCAAAAAAAAGCCCGTGCACCAGCATGCGTTTTTTACATCACACCAGGGCATTTGGCCGGGCAGCTGGCAACGAGGCGCACCTCAATTTTTCCCGGGCGAGGTCGAAACTAACGTATACTGATGATGAAGTA
Source organism: candidate division FCPU426 bacterium (assembly GCA_016929575.1). Taxonomy (GTDB): domain Bacteria; phylum Oederibacteriota; class JAAXVQ01; order JAAXVQ01; family JAUVAV01; genus JAFGIQ01. The sequence goes on along the minus strand of JAFGIQ010000309.1, from coordinate 4,100 downwards.
TATCAGTCTCGGAGCATGCGCGTTGCCGGGACAAAAGCGCAGGTGATCCCCAATGGGAAACATCAAGGCCATCGGTTTTATAACTATTGCGCAATACATATCGGAATACCACGGCGCCGAGATCTCGGAAAAAATTAAAAACACCCTGGAAGGCAAGGATCAGGAAGCGCTTTTTGCCAAAAACCCGCTTCCGATTTCCTGGATTGATTACGGCGCCTATATCCGGTATTTGATCACGGCCGATAAAATTCTCGGCAACGGCGATTTAAAAATGGCCGAAAAACTGGTCAGCTATGAAGTGAATAAAAATTTCAAAACCATTTATAAAATGTTTGTCGCCCTGGCCACGCCCACGCTGCTCTTTGCCAAAACTCCGATGATGTTCAAGCAATATTTTGATGCCGGCAAAATGTCCGCTGAAGTCATAGGCAAAAATCAGGTTGACTTCAAACTCGCGGATTTCCCAAACGTGCCGCTGCATCATGAATTTCATTTCCATGTTGTTTTCACGGAACTGGGCAAGATGGCGGGCGGGAAGGTGACCGAAGCCCGTCACGCAAAATGCCTGGCCAGAGGCGACGAATACTGCATTTCGCACTTGACCTGGTCTTCCATCTAACTTCGAAGAATTATCCCTGTATTTCCATCTCCTCATCTTTTTACTTGGTTTTTTCCTGGAAAATACATTTAGCGCATATTGGGATTTTGTATTTCTATATAAAAAAGTGGGAAAAAATAATTTTATTTGTTGACAAAATGGGGCATGAGGGGTAAATTATCCCAATAAGTGGGGAAAAGTGGTACAAAGTGGGGTATAGGTATGTTCCTGGGTACTTTTTCACATAATATCGATGAAAAAGGAAGGCTATCCATTCCTTCCCGTTTTCGGGAAGTCCTGTCTGAAAAACAACTTCCCGAACGATTGGTGGTGACCCAGGGCCTGGATGCCTGTTTGTTCGGCTATCCGCTTTTGGAATGGAAAAAATTTGAAGAAAAAATCATGTCCAGGCCGTTGACGCGCAGTGATGACCGCTATTTTATCAGACGCTTATTGGCCGGAGCCACGGAATGCGTGCTGGACAAGCAAGGGCGCATTATGCTGCCGCTGGCGCTGCGGAATTATGCGGGCTTGGAACGGGAGGCTGTGATTGTGGGGGTGTCCACGCGGATAGAGATCTGGTCCCCCAAACGCTGGCAGGAGTATTTGGCCTCCGGCAAATCCCTGGAGGATATCGCCGAGCAGATACAGGAACTTTAAGAAGCATGGCAAAGGATAGGGCAGGGTACGGGGCGAAGCTGTGATCAACCGGGAAAGGAGGTGATGAACGCGTGACCATACGACTCTTCAACGAGGATGATGTGGCCGTCATCAGCCTCATCAATGATATCGACATGCAGGAAGTGGTGAACATCCGCAATACCATCGCGCAGATTATCTGCAGCGGCTGCCATCAACTCGTGCTTGATTTGTCGCGGGTGCAGCATATCAATGCCACGGGTATCGGCATCTTGGCCGAGAGTCTTCGCCGCATCCGTCAATTACAAGGAGATCTTAAGTTGGCGGGATTGAATCCCCAGCTGCGCAATGTTTTTGCGCTGACGGGCATGGACAAGTTTTTTCATATCTATCACAACCGCCATGCGGCGGTGCAAAGCTTTAAAAAAGAAAAGTGTGTAGCCGCCTGATGACACACCAGCCGGTCATGATGCAGGAAAGCCTCATGTGGCTTTCCCCGCGGCCGGAGGGCTGGTGGGCCGATTGCACGGTGGGGGACGGAGGCCATACGGAGGCGCTTTTACAGGCCACGGCGCCAGCGGGAAAAGTCATCGGCTTGGACAAGGACCGTGAGGCCCTGGCGCGGGCGCAGGAACGGCTGGATCCTTATGGGGAACGGGTGCTCCTGGTGCAGGCCGACTTTCGCGATCTTCATCATGTTTTAAAGGACCGGGGGATCCCGGGGCTTTCAGGGGCGCTGATGGATGTGGGCGTTTCCTCTTTTCAACTCGACAATGCGGCGCGAGGTTTTTCCTTTCAAAAACCCGGTCCCCTGGACATGCGGATGGACAGGCGCCAAGGCCTTACCGCGGCGGACATCATCAACCACGCTGACGAAAAGGAATTGTCGGAAATCTTTTACAGGTATGGCGAGGAACGGCGTTCGCGACAGCTGGCGCGGCAGATTGTCAAAAGGCGCCCACTGGCGCATACCGGCGAACTGGCCGAAATCATCAGGCGCACCGTGGGCCGCCCGGGCAGGATGCACCCGGCGACACGGGTGTTTCAGGCGCTGCGCATTGCGGTGAACGACGAATTGACCGGCCTGCAGGAGGGGGTCAAGGCCGCCCGGCAGGCATTGATGACAGGAGGACGTCTGGTGGTTATCAGTTTTCACTCGCTCGAGGACCGTATTGTCAAAGAGGCGTTTCGCAGCCGGGGATGGGAACGTTTGACCAAGAAGGTGGTCCGCCCGCAGGCAGACGAACTCGGGAAGAATCCCCGCGCCCGCAGTGCGCGCCTGCGTGCGGCGCGTGCGGTGGAGGGGGTCTGATGGGGGGGCGCATGCTGACCGGCGAACTGGACCGCGAGTTTGTGACCATTTATTTTCTCCAAGACGTGCGTGAAAACCGCCGCCTGGCAGTGCGGCGTTTGTGGCTGATACTGGGAGTCATTCTTTTTCTCTTCTCCCTGGTTTCGGTGCGTGTCTGGCAGCAGATGCAAGTGGTGAAATTGGGATATCAGATCAATCAGCAGCGCCAGCTCTATCACCGCTTGTTGGATGAGCAGCGCGTACTGTTAAGCCGGCGCAATGCCCTGGCGAGTTTGGAGCGGCTTGAAGCCATAGCCCGGGAAGAACTGGGCTTGGAAGCACCCAGCAGCGATCAGCTGGTTTTTTTGGTGGATCCGGCTGCCGGCAAAGAAGGCATCACGGGATGGTTTGCCGGCGCCGGATCATTTGTACAATGGCTTAAAAACATCAAAGGACAGGATTAAACGGCATGAACAGTTTCAGGCGTCAAACAGCAAGCGGATGCCTGACGGGGGCGAGAGTTGCGAAACGAAGTCACTAATCGCCGCATACTGCTTCTCATCATCGGCTTCGGCCTACTCTCGACGATTCTTACTATACGCCTTTTCTATTTGCAGATCATCCAACATCAACGACTTTCGCAACTCGCCCTCCAGCAGCAGGAACGCACCATTGAAGTGCAACCGACACGGGGGCGGATCTATGACCGTCTGGGCCGGCCGCTGGCGCTCAACCGGCGGGCGACCTCCTTTTACGCCGTGCCCCGCGAAATACGCGATCCCAGACGTACGGCCCGAAGCCTGGCCGGCATTTTGGGCGTGCCGGAGAACCAGCTGGAAAGGCGTTTTCGGAGCCGCAAGGCCTTTGTCTGGATCAAGCGCAAGGTGGCGGACGAACCTGCGGCCCGGGTGGCCACACTGAGCCTGCCGGGTGTGCATCCGCTGCAGGAGACCATCCGGGTCTATCCCGAAGGACGTCTGGCCGCGCATGTGCTGGGATTTGTAGGCTTGGATAATCAGGGGCTGGGTGGAGTGGAACTGCAATACGACCGGGCCATCCGGGGACAGAGCGGATGGATCCGGATTACGCGGGATGCCTTGGGTCAGCGCCTGCCGGCCACTGTCCGCGTGCATAAAGAATCAAAACCGGGGCAGGATCTTCATTTGACAATCGACGCCATGGTGCAACACACGGCGGAGAAGGAACTGGAGCAGGGCTTGAAGCAGTGCCAGGCGCGGTCGGGATCCGTCATTGTCATGAACCCCCGTACGGGCGAGATACTGGCAATGGCCAACAGGCCGGATTTTGATCCGAACCATTTTAGCCGCGCGTCGGCCGCGGCGCGCAGAAATCGTGCGATCTGCGACGTGTTTGAACCCGGGTCGACCTTTAAAATTGTGACTGCGGCCGCGGCCTTGGAGGAAGCGGTCTTTCAGGAAGAGGACCTGATCGATTGCGAAAACGGCCAAGCCCTCTTTGAGGGGTTGATGGTCCGGGACCATGAACCGCGGGGGAAACTGGCCTTCCGGGACGTGATCATCTACTCCAGCAATATCGGTGCGGTGAAAATAG